>CAMVLU010000020.1 GCA_947168405.1 uncultured Clostridia bacterium | reverse complement strand
TGTCATAGATACGCTCAGCTACCTCAAGGCCGCTGTCGGTAAGACGGATATGGTTTTTTCTTTTTAGAAACTAAAGTACAAATTCCATTCATTTTTTTATTTTTAGCATCTTCTATAGCATACTCTAATAATTCTTTACCAATACCTTTTCCTTTAAAACTTCCAGCAACCCATAAACAATAAATATATTCATAATTTTTACCACTTATTGGAACCCAAGCTGTTTCAATTGGTTCATATTCAATAAATATTTTACCTCTTTGATTTAATTTACGAAATACATGCCCATCTTTTAATTTACTTTTTATCCATTCTTTCTTTTTATCAACACCATCTTGATGTTTAGGATCTCCTATTGCACAACAAATATGTTCTTCATCAATATTATTGATATCTAAATTAATATATTCATTCATATAATCACTTCCTAATTATATTATAGCATTATTATTTTAGATATAAAAGAAAAAGTAGAAATAATTCTACTTATACAACTATATTATTAAAACTTTTTTCACATGTTTTATTTAAATAAATATTTAATATTAAATAAATAATAGCATATACCAAAATAAGAATTAACATAATTAAATAACTATTTATATTACTATCTACTAATTTATATAATAAGAATATAGTTACTCCAAGTAATCCCATTCCAATAAAGACACTTATCATTGAACTCATACTTTGTTTTACAACTTCAGTATCATTCTTTGCATCCATTCTTGGATATTTTAAATTAACTATAATACCTATCGTTTCAGATATTAAAGGAAATAATATGGATGCTATTAACAATAAGATAATACTTAATAAATCAAAACCAAATCTAATAAAAATAATTAAATCTCCTATTATCATAAAAGGAATCATAATAAGCACGGCTGCTAATACTTTAGATTTAATAATTATAAAAGGATTAACAGGTAAACTTTTTAAAATATTAAATGATTTTCCTTCTAAAGATATCATAGAACTAGTAATAGAAGTCATAAAACTAGCAAAACAAATTAATCCAAACATCAAAATAGGTAAATTATTATTAATAAAATCTATTGTAAGACCTATATTACTTTGCATAAGCATTTTTATTATATCATCATACTTTATTACTATAGCAATACATCCTATAATAAATAATACTAATCCAAATCCAGCATTGGTAACAAAGACAGTTGAATTTATAAATCTATTAAATTCTTTTTTTATTAAAGCTTTAAGAGGACTATTCGTTTTAATTAAATAATTACTATTTTTTTTATTTGTTTTAACTGATTTAATACTTGAATTAATATTAAAATAGATTTTACCAATTAAAATAATTGTTATAACAAATAATATTAAATTAACCAAAATAAATTCTGATAGTTTAATAAAACTATAATTATTAACTAATTCAATAAATGTTCCAGCTGGATAATATATTTTAGTAATAAAATCATTTATATTTGAAGCATTTTTAGCAATATCATTTAATAAATTATTAGTATTAAATGATAAATACATTATTCCTAATAAAAATATCATTGTTATAATTGTTTGAGCATAATTTTTACCTTTAAATTTAGATGAAAAATAACTAATAACTGATCCTATTATACAAGATAGTAATATAGGTATAATAGGTAAAAGTAGTAGTCCAATAACTGAAACTACATAATAATTAATGTTAGGATTAGTATGTATAGCATAACAAACCATTGCTGGAAGTAAAAATATAGAATTATATAACAGTTCAAATATATAGAACTTAAATACTCTTATAAATAAAACGGTACTTTTCTTAATAGGAAGTGATAATAATAAATTATCATCTCGACAGTTGAATAATAAATTACCTGATTTATAGATACCTTCCACTAAAGTCATAATTGATGTTACCATTATAAATAAAGTTAATAAAACAAATTCCATATGAATAGGTACTAAAACTTCCATAAACATCTCTGAATAGGAAAACATTATGCTCATTATCATTATAGATAAAATTATTGGCAAGAATACTTTTGTAAAAGTATTACTTTTTTTAGTACTAATTTTAAAGATATTCATATCTTCTGTCATACTAGCTTTTATAAGTGAGAATAATTTATTCATATTATCCCTCCAAATCAAGAAATACTTTTTCTAATGATTTATCTCCTTTTACTTCTTTCATATTTCCAACTTTTAATAGTTCTCCTTTTTTTATAATAGCAACACGAGAACATAGTTTTTCAGCAACATCTAAAATATGAGTTGAAAAGAAAATAATTTTTCCATCTTTAATCATTTCTTTCATTATTTCTTTAATATCAAAGACAGCTTTAGGATCAAGTCCAACAAATGGTTCATCCATGATTAATATTTTAGGATCATGGGAAAGTGCTGCAATTATAGCAATTTTTTGTTTCATACCATGAGAAAATGAATCTATAGTATCATTTAAATTATCTTCTATTTCAAATAATTTAGCATATTTTGTTATATTTTTTTCTCTTATATTTTGAGGAACTTCATACATATCACATATAAAATTAATAAAGTCTATAGCTTTCATTCCTTCATATAATTCAGGATTATCAGGAACATAGGCCATTTCTTTTTTACATTCAATTGCATTATTTTTAATAGATTTACCATTTATAAGTATATCTCCATTATCAAAATCGTGAATACCTACAATTGATTTAATTAGAGTAGTTTTACCTGCTCCATTGTGACCAATAAAAGCAAATATTTCTCCATCATTAACATCAAAAGAAATATCTTTTAAAGCAACTTTATTACCATATTTTTTAGTAACATTTTTTATTTCTATCATATCTTTCTCCTTTTAATCATTATTTATTAAAGTAATATTTAAATCTTTATCAACCATAACCATATGTTTTATTTCTTTATCAATATAGTTATCAGCAAAATTAACATATTTAAATGTTATAGTTGTTTCTCCTTCTTTTAATCCTTTAAAAACATAATTAGTTTTTATTTTTCCTCCAACTTTAGCACCTGAATTATCATTACTAATTTGATATTTTTTAACAAAAGATACAATACTTTCATCTTCTATTTCATATTCCCATCTAAAAGGAATACCTGCATTTATATCATAAGTTAATTCTAATTCATTAGGATTCTTTTTTTCAATTTTTATATTGTTATCATTAGTATTTCTTATAACAATAAAAACTATTATAATTCCAACTAACAATACTCCTAAAATAATTAATAATATCTTTGTATTCATAATTCTCCTATTTTTTTAAACATTTATTATCATTTTTAAACATTTTACTATTTATAAATATTTTTTTATTATCATAATCAACTACTGCTTCTGCATCATATGGAATAATACATCTTGGGAAGGCATGACCAAAATTAACATTATATAAAATTGGTGTATTTAAATCTTTAAATACTTTTCTATATACTTCTTTATATTCTTCATAATATTTTTCATCATATGGTTTACCAACAATAATTCCTTTAACAAGATTAAATATATTTCTTTTTTTAAATTCTAATAACATTTTTTCTAATTCTTCTGGTGTTATTTTTAACTCACTTGTTTCTAAAAATAATATTTTTTCTTGCCATTCATCATTACTAGGTAAAATATTGTATTTATTATATATGAAAGGGGCATCTTTATTTAAATAACCTGTAAATATATCATAAAATATTTCAATACATCCACCATATAATTTTCCTGTTATTGTTCCTTCTCCATTTAAGATTTCATATCCATGGGTTTCTTTATTAGATTTACGAGGTTTTCCAACTTCATCTACTCCAAAATTATCTCTATCATTATACCAAATTGGACTTGATTTTATTTCAAGACTAGATTCATCCATAAATAATTTATTAAAATATTCTTTGGTATAAGGTAACATTTCTTTATCAAGTTCAGCAAGATCAGTTAGTAAACAAGGACCATAGAAAGTTGATAAACCTAGTTTATTTAACATTAAATGATTATTAGTTGTATCTGAATAACCAATAAATATTTTCGGATTATTTCTTACTGCTTCAATAAACTCTTTATCTTCCATTAAATAAGGAATAATTTTATAAGTATCATCTCCTCCAACAGAAGTTATAATTCCTTTAATATCATCATCTAAAAAAGCTTTTTTTAAATCATTTGCTCTTTCTTCAGGATGATTTCTTAAATATTCATCTACTTTTAATGAATTAGGCATAATTACAGGAATTAATCCAAATTCTTTTAATCTTTTTAATCCTATTTCTAATTCATGTTTACAAAATTCTTCTCCAAGTAATCCTCTTGATAAACTAACTATTGCAACTTTATCTCCTTGATTTAACATTTTAGGTTTCGTATTTAATCAACTCCCATCAAATTATATTAATTTAATTATTTAAATTCTATTTTTCTATTTTAACTTTTATATTATTACTATCTAAATCTTTTAAATTATCTATATGTCCTATTTTTGTATAACTATATGTTGTATCAAACGATTTATAAAAAATTACTAAACAATTATTACCATATAACATTACATCACCTTTATTAATATGTTTAACATTAATAGAATTAGTTGGAAGTTCTTTATCTAAATAATAATACTTTTCATTTCCATTTAATTCATTCATATTAAATTCTATTGGTAATAAATTAATAAATGCTGATACAGTTTCATTTTCTTCTAAATTAATTATATATAATTCGTTATCTATTGTTATTTTCATAGAACTAATCACCTCTTTATAATTATCATTTGTATTACTTTGATTATTATTTTCTATGATTTTTTTCTTACAACCCGTTAATATAAATATACATAATAAAATAATAATACAATAAATTACTTTTTTATTCATAAACACCTCATATAAAAATTATATCACAATAACAAAAAAAATCCTAATGGAGTTTTTTATTTAAATTATATTAAATCGTTTTAGTTATTCATTGTTATCATTTAATAAATGTGTTAGTACATCACTTTTATTTAACTATAAATTTTCCTACTTTAATTCAAAGATAATATTTATCACGCAGTTTGACTATTTCTTTTATCATTTATGATTTATGATGTATATCTAAATTCCAATTTATCATATGAGTTACCATTTCTACAACTATTTTTGTTAAACCATGTTCTTTACCAATAATTAAATAGGATTTTACTTTAGGATATAATCCTTGAGCCATTAAAGCGCTTATCGTAAACATTGATCTATCTCTTAAAGGTAATTCATCTTCTCTACTCGATACTTCTCCAAATAATACTTTAGCAAATTTAAGAACAAGACTACTTAAATTATACCTTTATCAAACATTTTATATCCATTGTTCTACTATTGGTTTAGACTCTTTAGCTAATGATCCACGAATTGCTAAAGCATCATCTAAAACATAAGCACCGAAACAAATCTTTTTAATATCTTCTGGAACTCTACCTAATCCTGAACCTTCATGAGTTGTAATAATTCTAATAGTTTTACCATTAAAATCTAAATCTTTAATAGCTGTTTCTATTTCAGGTGCATATGTCCCCCAATAAATAGGTGTCATAATATAAATAACCTCATAATTTGATATATCCTTTATCTTTTCTTTAATTGGAGCATCTCCAACTCTTTCTTTCGCTTCTTCAATACAAGTCATATAATCTTTAGAATAAGGAATAAGTGGTTCTACTTTAAATAAATCACCATTTGTAAATTCTTTAACATACTCTGCAACTATTTCTGTATTTCCTTTGTCTACATATCCTACTGAATAATTCTCATCAGCTCTACTAAAATAAATAATTAAACTTTTTTTATCCTTCATTATTTTCTCCTTTTAAATAATTATATCATTTAAATTTATATAAAACAAATCTCAAAATAATAGAAAAAAACACAATAATGTGTTTTAGTTATAGAATGTTTGTTCTGTTTTTGCAATAGAAAAAGCTACTAAAAATACTAAATCAAGATCTTTTTCTTCACATATAACATCATAATACATATCAGTTGTAATTAATGATTTTCCTTTTGGAGAACTAGATGCTATCGTTGCTATATGATTACCTTGATAAGATATTTCATAAGTCATTCCTATTTTATTAGTTGAAATATTAGAATCAATTCTAATTCCTAAATCATGTAAATAATCCCATATCTTTTTATCATCATATTTAAAATAAGATCTTTTTGACATAAAACTAATTAAATCATTACCACCTTGTTCTATTGTAACAGTTTTACCAACTTTATGTTCCTCTCTTTTATTTGTAAGATAATTTATAAATTCAAAAGGTGAAGCACCAAGTAAAGAAAACTTAATCATTTTTCCTTCATAAATCATATTACCATGTTCATCTTCTAAAAAGAAAGCTTGTTTTATTGTTCCTAACTTTGGTTTTAACAAATATTTATTGGCCATTTGCCCAACTCCTTTCTTGTTCTTTCATTCTTTTGTTTTTCTTAACAGTATTTACAGCATTTATTATTCCAAAAGATAGTGAAATAGTTCCAACTAAAGTCATAATTATTGGTAAAATTAAACTTTTAGTCATAGTTATTTGACTAGGATCATCTGGATTATAATATATTATTATTTTATCACCAACATTAGACTTTGAAACATCTTCTAATTTTTCATTATATTCTTTACCTTCAACAGAATATTTTATTTCAACATTATATCTTGCTTCAACAATATTTCCATCTGAGTCTGTTGTTTCTTCTTCAAGTAATTCAACGTTTGTTACAATTGCATCTGTTTTAATATAATTTTGATTTTTATTATTAATAACAAAAACAGCTATTCCAAAAATAATTAATAAAATACCTGCTGGAATAAAAAATCTTGCTGTACTAGATTCACGCATAATAGTAGCAAATTTATTCATAAAACTCTCCTTTCATTTTAATAATATCATATTTTTTTATATCTAACAATCATTAATAATAAAAAAAATTTAATCAAGAAATATCTTTCTAATTAAATCTTTTACTTATTCAATAACAAAAGGTTCACTATAAAATGTAGTAAAGTTCTTTTCTTTAACAATTCTATATGTTCCTTTTCTTAATTCTCCATAAACATTTTCCCAATCTAGTTGTATTTCTGTTATTCCATTTTCATTAGGAGCTATTATTTTCATTAACATTTCAATACTAGCATTTGCTTTTATATTATACCAAACATTAGCTTCTGATAGCCTTTGTATTAAAAAACTTGTATCCCAAGATATAGGAATATCATTTTTATCTTCTATAACAAGTTTAGCACCCATTTTATCATTAGAAATATTATTAACAGTCATTTTTACTTTTTCAGAACTCCAATTGTTTATTTGTTCATTAGAAAAATTCTTATTAGTATTAAAGATATTTATATTCTCTTTAACAATATCATAAGGAATCATATATCCAGATTTAAAATGTCTAAGTAAAGTAAAAGAGCCTGAAATATTTATTCCTGCAATTTTCATATTTTCTGTCAAGGCAACTCCACCACTATTACCATGATTCATATATGCATTGTGTTCAATTACTTTATCTCCTCTAATATTTTTTAATCCAGATTTTATATAACCATAATTTATTTGATATCTATTTCCTTCAGGATGACCTATAACCATTATTTTATCATTTATAGTTAATTTATTTGTTTCAAAATCTAATACACTAAGATCACCATCATATTCAAAACTTATTATTGCTATATCATCATTTTTACTTATATATTCAATCTTACCATCTAGTAATGAATTATAATAATTATCATCTGGTATTTCAAAATTTACATTATCATCCGCTTTAATAGTTTGACCAGAAAAATTTGTATCTTTAGTAAAAATTTTTAAGTTGCTATTTTCAAAATTTACTACATGTCTTGCTGTAACTACATAATAAATGTTGTCTTTTTTATCAAAAATAACACCACTTCCAATTCCTTTATAAGTTGCTAAATCATCTTTATTATTTTCTAAAATAATTCCTACTATTCCTCGAATAACATCATTTGACTTATCTTCCATCTCATTAAATATTCTATTTTTACAATCCTTTTCTTTTATAATTGGAATAACTTCATTGATTATGATAAAAATAACTAATACAATAATTATTGATATTACTATAAAAAAAATATTTTTTTTCTTCATATTTTCATCTCTTTTCATTTTATATTATATCATAGAAAAAGAGAATTTTTTAAATCCTCCTAATATTTTTTTAAGATACAAATTTATTAAAACATAAATCTATAAAATTTATATCTGATACTTTTTGTTCAAGATATTTATTAAATGCATCTTTATTAATTCCATTTTTAACTATTTTTTCATAATTTGGAAAATTATTTTCAACATTTTCTCTTTTAACTTCATATGTTTTTCCACTAAAATTATATTTAATATATTCAACATTATCTATTAAAGAAAATATTGAAACAGAATTATAAACAATACTTTTTTCTAAATAATAATTTTCATTTATATACCAATCTGTTATATGATAATCAATTATTAATCCTAAATTATTTGAATCTATTTTAAAAACATAACCATATTCAGATAATGGTAATGATCCAATTAAATTTCCATCATTACTATTATTACCAACATATTTATTTTTGTATTTTACTATATTATCAATTCCAGATTTGCTTCTATTAAATGGTACAACTGGAATAGTATCAAGATTATATTCTTTTTTTGTATCTACAATAATATATTCATTTGGTGTATTACTATTAACTCTATATACTGTATATATTGGATTATCACATTCATAAACATATTCATTACCAGTTTTTATAGTACAAAATCTAGGTAATTGTTTTAGTGAAATAACACTTATATAATCTATAACAAATAATGACACTAAAAAGAATATAAAATAAATACTACAGATTAACAATCTTTTTGAATATTTATAATTTTTAGTTAATTTACTAACTCCTATTAATGATATAATAGCACCTATTACCGAGTATATACTTCCCCAAGAACTTTCTGAAGCAAACATTGTCATAGCAGTAAAAGATATAAGAATTCCTAATATTAATAATACTATTCCCAAATTTTTTCTAATTAATGTTATTTTTTTAGTTGAATAATCAATAGTATTAATAATATTTTCTTCAAATTTTTCTTGTTTTTGTTCTTTGTTTAATCCTTCACCACTTAATAATTCATTAATAGTAATATCTAATTCATCACATAATGGTTTAAACAATGATAAATCAGGCATATTTCTTCCATTTTCCCAATTGCCAATTGATTTATCTGTAACTCCTAATTTTTCTGCTAATTCAGATTGTGTCATATTTTTTTCTTTACGACGCATAGCAATAAATTTTCCAATTTTTTCTTGATTCATATTTTTTCTCCCTTCACACTTAAATCATATATCTATTACTATTATTTTAACAGGAAATGATTCAAGGGTTAATAAAATTAATAGATAAGAAATTTAATTTCTACCTATATTATAACAAAAAGGAGAATTATTACATTCCCCTAATCTATTATTTTTTTGTTATATTATATGTATTTCTTTTAACATCTATTTCATATATTACTTTATTTTTATTACTATCTTCTATTATTAAATTAGTTTTACCTGCTCTTTTAAATTCAGCAGCAACTATATAATCTTCTAAAGATTCATCATATTTAATATAAACTTTACCAATTCTATCATCTTCTAAATAAGCTTTATAACTATCATCAAATACTTTACCAGTTTCTCTATCACTTACTAAAATAGTTGTATTATATGTTGTATTGTTTGTAAAAGTTATCAAAGTCATTACAATAATTATAATTAAACTTATTATTAATCCTGTATATTTAATTTTTTTATTATTAAATATAAATATAGGATAGATTATCATTGATATAATACAAAATAAAGTACTTAATAGATGAAATGGAAAATAAAATAAAGTTTCTCCTAAAAAACCACTATAATGTATTCCTAAAAATATCAACATAGGTATTAATATTAATAAACTCCACCATCTATCCTTTTTCATATAATAACCTATAAATCCCATAGGAATTGTAGCTATTGTCCATAGAATCCAAAATCTATAATAGGTAAATAATAAATTACTATGATTTATCAAATCTTGAATTATATAAACTAATGGTTGACTTATAAGAAAGAATATAAAACATTTTAATGCTGAATTTTTTGCAGATTTACTATTCATAATAATTAATATTCCAAAGAATATCCAAACTTCAAATGATATTGCAATATCTCTAAAAGAAGTGTTATTTGTTATTGGAATCATTGCCATTACTCCTGTATAAATACCAGCTAGTATTGCAAATATAATTATCTTTTTCCAATTTAAATCAATTCCACCAAATAATTTTTTCAATATATCATCCTCATTTCAATATAATTATACTACAATTTTATATTTTTTCAGTAATTTTAATTAATAAATAGTAAAAAAAATACTATTTTGTAAAATTTAAATCCAATTAAAACTGAGATTTCTCTCAGTTTAGTTTTTATTATATATATAATGAAATTATCATCTAATATATTAATTATTTCTTACTCTTTTAGTTGTTACATATATTGATGTAGTTAATAATCCTATACTAGAAATAAAAATCATAATAATAAATGACATAATATTGTCTCCTGTTTTAGGATTTTCAATTGTTATGTTAAATTCCGTTTCAGCAAGTCCATCATCCACCATAGCAGTAATTTTATGTGTTCCATTAGATAGTGTTTTAGTAAAATCATCATTAAAAGTTATTATTGTACTTCCTTTTGTAATTGTATAATTTTCTCTAGATATTTCTTTTTCATCTATAATAATTTTTCCTTGTTGCACAAATTTATCATAATCTATATTTAATTTAAAAGATAACTTTTTATCCTTTGTAACATTGAAATTTTGATTATTTCCTTCTATATATTTATATTTATCTGGTTCAATATCATGTTTTTCATATCCACAATCAAAATATTTCGTTGCTTTAGCATAAGCAATATTTATTTCATTATAATGAGCTAAAGGAACAATATTGGAATTACCAATAAAGGTAGCAATATTTCTAATTTGTTCTTCTACATTAAATCCACTTTCTGTATATAATAATGAATATGTTATCGCTTCTCTAAGTTCTGAAATATTATCTTTCATACCTTGAACATGTCTAACAAGAGCATTTTTATATGCAAGATTATGTTTTTCTTCACTTAATTTAATAGGATTTTCAAGAATTTTATCAATGGCATTTACTAATTTATCATCTGCTGCTTCTGCTACATTTGAATAGTTGTTTATTACATTTCCATCTTCATCTTTTACAGTTAATAACATTGGTACTATTTTTTGAATAAAATTTTCAAAAGAACCCTCTCCACTATAGTTTCCTTCTTCATTTATAAATGCAGATTCTATATCAGGAAAAGCAACACTTAAAATAGAATATAAAAGTTTTCTTACATCCTTTGCACTTGAAAAACTTTCTGCAACTGCACTTTCAGGATCTGGACCATTATAACAAGCTTTGATAAATTCTTTTAATCCATCTTCAAGTGAAACAGGATTTTCATAAGTATAATCTTTATGAAATTGACCAAAGAGCATGGTTAACATAGTTTTATAATCTTCAGGGATTATTTTTACAATCTCTGAATTTAATTCAGTAATGATTGGTTTATTTTCATTTTCATAATAATATTTGGAAAATAATTCTACAAATTGATCTACTGTAAATGTATTTTTATCAATTTTTTCTTCTGTAAAAAATTCTAATAATTCTATAAGAGCTATTGTAATTGCTTCATTTTCACTTGTAGCTTTTTCTTCTTGTTGTAAACGTTCTGAAGCATATGCTAAATACGAAAATATTAATGGTTCAATTAAATCATCTTCACTAATTTCTTCATCAAAGAGTTGTTGAGCAAGACCATATACACCAGCTAGTGATTTTAAAGCTTCTTCATATTTTAGATCAAAATATAATTTATTGGTACTTGCATTATAAGTTAAACCTTTCATTCTCTCTTCTAAAAAATTACCAAAATTCATATTTTTATCTTGTTTCTTATCTTTCACAATACTAAGTGTTTTTAAATCAAATGTTTTAAATTCAAAAGTATTTTGATTAACTCCATTAATATATTGATTATAAGCGAAAGGACTAATTTGTTTTAATTCATTTAACATTGCTTCTTCAGTAATAACTCCATGATCTACTGAAATATACGTACCATAATGCGTAAATCCCCATTCTTTTGGTGGTAACATTGGAAATATATCATGAGATGAAATAAAGTTTCTAATTCCTTTATAAACATCATCTTTTACATTCACCTTACCACCTTTTGTATAAGTAAAAGACTCTCCTATAGTATCATCTTTATATAACTCATCTGTACGATTTCCAGCAACGCTTAATTCAATATTTTTATCTAAATTATCTTTAACTGTTCTTGGAGTTGCATATGTATAACAATATACATCTTCAGGTGTAATACTAACTTTGTTTTCAAAATATTCTATTCCACCACCAGCAAAAAATCCGCCAATCATATTTGCTAATGCAGCACCTCTACTATGTCCTGTTGTCCATACTTTAATATCTCCACTGATGTTATTTTCATTTATATATTTTTTTACATATCTAAGTATTTCATCTCTTGCTGCTTTAAATCCACCATGAATATCTCCATCTCCAACAATAAAATCACCTGCCCATTCTTGTTTATATGCAGCACTTCTTGGAACAATAACTAGTAAAGTATATTCTTTTCCAGAAACAGTTATTGTTTTGTGACCAACTGCCACTCCAGTTGAATTTTCTTGTTTTTCAATCGTGTAATATTTATTTGTTGAAACATCTTCAAATTTCATATCTTTTAACAAATTTACAATATTATAAGCATTATTAGATGGATCAATTTCATAATGATCTTCTTCGAACCCATATCTACTAGCAGATGCTATTGATAACTGAGCAGATAATATCTCTAAATGTTCACATCCTATAAAAGAGGATCTTTTAAAGCAATCATCACTATATTCAAATACATCTTCAAGCTGAATATTATTTAATTCATTAGAAGTAAAACTATATACTCCTTTTATTACTTCAGATCTATTATTTTCTGTAGCAAAAACATTAATAATTGACATTGATATATTTAATACCATGATTAAGAATAATATTAATGAAATAATTCTATTTTTAACTTTCATTTCTAACTCTCCTTGATTATATTTTATTTATTTTATCATAACAAAAAAAGTAGTTTTTTTCAATATTTTTAAACTACTTAATTATTTTATTTATTTTTAGACTCATTTAGTCTATTTAATCTATTAATATAAGCTACTATAATTGTTATACCAAGAATTGGAATTGATAATGACATTAGTATATGTATCATTTGAATAATTGCAAACATTTTTACAATCAAATATAATTCAATCATAAGTTTTATAAAAACTGAAATTATAATATAAGGTAATGCAATTTTTTTATTATCTAAAAAATCAGAAAATTTTATAACATTTGCAAAACTTATAATATTAAAACAATTTATAACAATAGCTATATTCTTAGGTAATCCATAATCAGAAATAAAATTACCAGATTGTAATATTTGAATACCTAAAAGTGCTGCATATGCATAGATTACTCCTTGAAAATATATTTTATTTTTTTCATTATATGTCTTTGTTGCATATAAAAGTAATGCTAAATGAGTTACCAAATAAACAATAGAACTTAATATTCCAAATAATGTTGGTTCTTTAAAAGCTCGAACTAGTAATACTAATGCCAAACCAGTTCCAAAAAGTGTTAAACATGATTGAACACTTAAAATAAATTTCATTTTTAATTTTTCCATACTATCACCTATATTAATAATATCAAAATTCTTACAAAAATTCATTATTTTTTTTAATTATATAAATATATCTTATTTTTATATTACGTTAAACTATTTATTTTTCTTTTGTGAACGATAATATGCAACACCAGCTGCAACTGAACATACTACTAATTCAATTAAATTTTTAGTAGTAAAAAATGTATCAACAAATGATTGCTTTTTAATTAAACAAATAATATAGTAAATTGCACACCAAAGTATTGCTCCCAATAAACAACTAAAAATAGTTTTAACAAGTAATTTGTCTTTCATATTTTATACCTCCTTATTACTTTTATAAGATAACTCTTTATTACTCTTTAATACTTTTCTAATTTTAATAATACTAATAACTAAATAAATAATTCCAAATAAAATAGTAACAAGAAGTAAAATACTACCTATTATATCTGAATTAGCAAATTTAGTTGATTCTGAAAAATATACAACAAGACTAATTGATGCATCCCAACATCCATGTATTAAGAAAATAATAAACGTTGCTAAAAATAATTCCTTTTTAGCTTCTTTATCGTTATTTTCAGCTTTAGCTTTTTTATATTTATAAAAATGTCTACCTTGATTCATTTGCCATATAATATGCATTGGAAAAATAATCCCCAAAATAATAGCAATTGCATTACCAGCTGCAACTTTTTCAATGATTCCATATGCAAGACCTATCATTCCTGCACCAAGCATATATTCTTTTTCATTACTAAAATGATATTCTTTATTAGCTTTCATAAAACCAAAAAATTTAAATGATTCTTCAATAAGAGCAGCTCTAAAGAAAGAACTTATTAATTCTCTAAGTAATCCTTCACTTAAACCAATTATATTAGCAAGTGAATCCCATGTTATTTCAGTAATAATAATTGGAATTGTAGCATATACTATTCCATATAGAAAAAATATTCTCCAGTAATCTTTTTTTTCTAATGATTTATTCATTTTATCACCTTCAAAATTATTATATAATTTATTAAAATAAATAACAAGATAATAATCAATTAATATAAAATATCTTTTATTTTCAATATTTTTTTAATTATTTATAAATAATTAAATTCTTTTACACCATCAACATTTTCCTTTATTAAAATAATCTATACATTCTAAAATTTAAATTTTCTTTATCATTGTTTCCATTCTTGTATGATAGTTCTTCTTATTATAAAAATTCTTACCTATATCATTGTAAGCAAATACATCAACTATTACGTATTCACATCCAACTAATTTAAAATATTCTTCCATTTTATTTATTAATTTTTGTCCTATGCCTTTACTTCTAATTTTATTTGTAACGATTAATTCTGTAATTTCTCCTCTTTTAGGACATTTATAATCTAGATAATCATATTCATCATAAGGAAATATACATCCCATAATTAAACCAATTGCTTTATTATTTTCTATTGCCAAATAACATTTACCATTGTTTTTATTAACTTTATCTAAATCTATAACTGCCATTTTCTCTCGATATTCAGGATGAACTTGATCTAAATAATCTTTATCAATTGATACAATATATTCTTCAAGTTCAACTAATAAGTCTTTAACATCTTCTAGATATTTATCTTCATATTCTATTATTTGCATTATTTAATCACCTCAAATACTTCAAATATTACTTTAGTATTATCATTAAAATTATCATTCATTTAATGATTCTTTCTTGCCAACTAATTTTACCAAATTCTATGTAATATTTTCAAATTCAGTAATAATAACATTAATTGTTTTTATAAAGTATACATTGTTATTTTTTGAATCGGTCAATATTTGATATATCCCCAACTTTTGAAACATTATCCAGTTCATATAAAGATGTAGTAGCTGTCTTTTTACCATCTAATACAAGATTAACTAATCTAGTTACATCATTTCAAAAGTTCATCTATTGGGTTTATTTAATAAAACTACTATTTTTTCTTTATTACCTAATGTGTCCATCCCTATATATTCATCCACTATTTCAAAGCCACATTTTTCATAGCAATTAACTGCCCTTTTGTTTCTTTTAAAAGGTCTTAAAACAATACAGTCACATAAGTAATTCTCATAAATATAATTATTAACATAATTAACGATTTTTTCTCCAAGTCCTCTAGATAAATATTCCGACTCTCCAATAAATATATCATATTCATATATGCTATCATATTTTATTAATGCTTCACATTTATTATCATCATATTTATATATTTGAACAAATCCTATTTTATTATCATTGTAATTTATAAAAAATAACTGTTGCTTTTTTGCTAATAATTTATTCTTATATTTATTTTCTATCTCTTCATGTGAAAGTTTTCTTTGTTCAAACCATTCATAAATAAATTCTTGACTACACCATTTATACAATAATTCATAATTATCTTTTTTATCAGTGAATTCAGTTAAATCTATTTTGCTCATCATAACACCAACTTTCATATACAATTATATCATAAAACTATAATATATTTTTACATATATAGCCAAATACTAAAACTAGAATGGCTCCAACCCTTATTTTGAGCTATTTTTTGATAAAAAGAAAAACTCGCGTTTTCCCTTATATTATCGGGGTTTGCGAGTTATTTGCCATGACACTGCTTATATTTTTTACCACTTCCACATGGCTGTCAATGTTTAGTGTTTTTACCACTGCCCTTTTGCACTTTTCCTTATATTACGGCACTTTTCTCGTTAGTTCTTACTGGTTCTAACCGGCTAAGTTTACTCAAAATGGTTCTAAAAATGGTTCTAGCTATAATTATCTTAAAATTACAAATACTGCTTACAGCCTTTAATTATGGGCTGTTAGTGGCAATTAGAAATAACACTGTTTATATTTTTTACCAGAGCCATTCCGGAGTTAAACATAAAAAAATCAGGATATTATTCCTGACTTTAAACTTTTTTTATTTTGTAAATTCTTTACCTCCTACATATAATTTGTACCCATTCAAATTAATATTACTGTTTGAACTGTCTGCGTTTGTTAAGCTGGTTACATAGCTATCTCCAGTTAAGGTAATTGTACTTGATTTATCAAGGGTAAGCTTAACTTCGCCATCTTTTGCATCTATAATTCCTTTGAAGCTAGATGATGTTATATTCATAGTAAGAGAGGATATTTCATCTACACCAATGTTACCATCTACTTCTTGATTAGTTAAATTTAAAGTTACCTTACCACCATTACTTCCTTCATTTCCCCAAGCATCAGCTTGAGCTCTAAGGAAATATCCAGTACTATCATTATTTATTATTTTATTATTAGTTAGATTTATTACTGCACTTGTATTGGAAACATAAAATGAATCACCTTTATTAGTTGTTATTGTACTGTTTTTAGCAGTAAATGTTGCCTCACCAACAGATGCATCTCCACTCATTGATTGATATATAAATATATTTTTATATGTTTTAGATTTAACATTTTTTGTGTGAGTATCAGTAAGTTCTACATTCTCAAGTGTAATTGAATTTTTACCTTCAATTATTGCTCCTTCACTTGTTGTAGAAATTAATTTTGCATTTTTTACAGTTATATTGGCTGTAGAGTATATTGCTGGAGAACCAACACCATTGGTAGTATATGTTCCACCATCAACATTAACTGTTCCTCCACCTCTATCTGATCTAATAGCTGCACTTGATTGTCCACTTGTTGTTATTGTTAAATTTTTAGCATTAGTAGTTCCTCCACCTGTTGTCATGATTCCTCCTGAATTACCTTTTGTTGTAGTTATAGTAGAATCACTAATATTAACTGTAGTTCCATCGCTACTGGAATTATTTGTAGTAGCACTTCCACCATAACTAAATACACCATTAGCTCCAGTAGCATCAGTTGTTATTGTGGCATTTTTAATTGTTAATGTTGCTCCACCTTTAGCAAGTATAGCTGAATTAGTTCCATAAAAACTTGTGTTATCACCACCATCAGAATCACCAGTCTTGTGGGCTGTTATATTTGAAATGGAAGCAGTAACATCACCTGATACTAAAATTGCATTTTCATCTGCATTAGATGATTTATAATCTCCACTTGTTATAGTTTCATCCTTAGTTATTTCTTTTGTTGCAGAATATGTTGTATTAGAATTATTATTCATTCCTGGTTGGGAACTTCGCTGATTACCACTATTATTAGAACTGTTATTTCCACTTATCATTAAAAACCATAACACTCCTAAAATAGTCACTAAAACTATAATTATAATTACATACCATAATGTTTTCTTATCTTTCATCGTATCCTCCTTTCAATTATACAAGTTGTTCTTTATGACTTCTTTTAATGTATATTGTAAGTGATATAGCTAATAATACTATTTCAGCTATTAATATTATTAAAACTGTATTACTAATATCTTTATTTTGAATTAATTTCATATTCATACTTGCATCATTAAATGTTATTTCTTCTCCATCAGTATAACTATTTATTTTAGTATATAAGCCATTTGTTTCTTCACCATCTATAGTTCCGCCTGTATATATTTTATAAGATTCATAATCTAAATCTTTACTACTATATAATAAGTTTCCTATTTTTCTACCTGTTTTAAATGCTGTAATAATTTTATCATCTTGATTTTTAATTACAATTAATGTATCAGCATTTATCCCACTAAAACTTGCATATATAAAATCCTGTTTAGAATCACTTGATATCTGATCTACCATATTACCTGTTGCTATTACAGTACCACCATTTATATATGTTCCGTTCACTGAATCAAGTCCTGCATCTGGACTGCTTGGGTGAGCAAAAGCATAGATTGTTCCACCATTAATTATTAACTTACCATTTGAGTCTATTGCATCACCTTCATCAGCTTCAGGATCAACATATGCAAGAAGTGAATTAACATTAATAGTTAAATCATTTCTAACTGTAGTTCCATTACTATTAGCTGTAGTGGTATTTAAACAGTCATCTTGAGAATATATTTCATAATCTCCAGTTCCTCCACTAAAAGTCAAATTACCTTTAGTTTCAATGCCTTCATCTTTAGCAGTTACTTTTAAATATCCTTCACCCTCAAAATACAAATCGATATCAGAACTTATTGCTCCACTACATTTATAAAAGTAATATGGATCACCATCAGCTAAATCTTCACTATCAGCTTGTACGGTTGCAAATAAAATATTCTTTATTTCATCACTTGTATAAATGCCATAATATGAAGAAAACTTATTATAATTGGTTAAATTATCATTAGAATAATAACTACTATATTTATCTAGTTCATCAGATCCAATTAAACTAACTTTTTTTAGTTTACCACCCTCAATATAGTTTTTAGTTCCGGAAACTGTCTTAATTGTTACCTTACAGTCTGTATAATTTTTATCTTTATTATATACATATATTGCAGGTGCTTTTTTGGAATCTGTATCAATGCTTGCATTATTCAAAATGATATTAATATCTTTTGTTACATTGTTAGTATTTACTCCAATCATTGCACCTTTTATTTCACCAGTAAATTCTATATTTCCTGTTGTATTAATATTAATTACTTTTATTTCTAATGTTTTAACTTTAGTATCATTAGAATCATTTTCTATAAAATCATCTAAATCTGGCGTCTTAACAGCTCCTACTCCATCATATAGAAAATCAGTAATATAAATACTTGGTAATTTATTAGAATTATAATCACTCAAGAATTCTTCTAATGTTTTATATTCTGTAATACTTTTGTAATCCTTATTATTAGTAGAATATTCCAAACTTTCTAAATTTACATATATGCTTTTGCTTTCTGCTTTAACGTTTAAAGAAAATGCAAACAGAAGCACTGCTAAAATACTAAAATATTTTATAAAAACTTTCATCTATATCACCATTAATTATTATTTGTTTGACTATTACTTTGTGAATTGTTGTTATTTTGTGTATTGTTTTCTCCTGGTTTTTCTGGTGGTTGTCCATTTTGACCACTTTGTCCATCTTGCATACTTGGTGGATTTCCTCCAGGCATCTGCATTTGATTATTGCTATTAGTATTACATGTAGTTGTTGCTTTAGTATATACAAAGAATGCTCCTGTTGAAATTACAGCCCCAACTAATACTCCAATAACAAACAAT
>CAMVLU010000019.1 GCA_947168405.1 uncultured Clostridia bacterium | reverse complement strand
ATAAAAGATGATAATGAAAATCCATGGATAGTTCTTACTAGTTTATGTGATATACAAGGATTAGCATTAGCAGATTCAGAAACTAATCAAGGAACATATAATACATCAGTTGATTATGAAAATGCATTTGAAACTGTAGAAAGATTTATCGAAGGAGAACCAAATATTCAATATAATATTGATGAAGAAAGTTTTCAATATATAAAAAAAGACTAGATTATAGTCTTTTTTTACTTTCAGCTATCATTTGCAAAGCATTCATAGCATTAATTGCATTTTGTTCTCTAGCGGCACTTTCCTCTATAATTTGTATATCCTTATCAATTCTCTGGTTCTCTTCTGCTTGATAATTTTTTTCTTCGCTAACTATATTACTTAAAAAATTAGACCAATCGTTTCTAAATTCTTCTGCATATAAAGAAAGAGCAGGTTTAATAACATCCAACATTGCTTCAAAAATATCATTCCAATAGGAACCACCATCATATTTCTGTATTCTATTTATAATATATCCAATTATATTATCATCAGTACATTCTTCAGGAATAAATTTATCATTACCATTACCAAAATAATCTTCAAAATAAAACATTCTTACAATACTTCTATATAAATATATTGAATTACTACATCCTACAAATATTTCAACATTGCTTATGTTAATCATAGAAGAATTAGAAATAAAATTATTATTTTCAAAAGAAAGTTCCTTATCTTTATATTCAAAAAAAAGTTTCTTATCTTTATATTCAATAGAAATCTTAACAGACCCAGGACAATTTAAATCTGGAAAAACATAAAATCTAATATCATTACCAAAAAATAACTTCATTGAACCTGTTTCAGATAAATATATTTTTTCTCCATCCTTACCAGTAAAAATTTTTGTTTCATATCCGTCTATCTGTTGGGGATTTTCACTTAGCAATTTTTCACCAGTTGTTTTATCCTTTAAGAAATCAACTCCCTGTATTCCATTACCGGGAACAACTTCATATCCTAATCCATCAATAATAGCATTTGTAAATTCACTAATATTTTTTTTCATTTATATTCCACCTTCATAATTGCGCATATTATAACACATTTTCTTTATTTTAGCAATAAAAAAGACTAGATTAAACTAGTCTATAACCATGAATTATTTTTCTTTAAATAAAGTCTTTTTACAATTTGTACAATTATTGCATATAGTATAACTAAACCAATAACATATAAATAATAGTTAAGTGGTAATACTACAAAATTAAATCCAGTAAAATTAGATAATAAAACAGGTATTAATATAGTACAAGCAATTGTTATTAAAGATAAACCTATTAATATCTTGCTTGGATTAGATTTTAAATAATTAAGTTTATTAGTTCTTAAATAATAAATAATTAATGTTTCAGATATTATACATTCAACAAACCAAGCTGTTTGAAAGTACATTTGTTTTTCAATAGAATTATATTTAAATATAAACCAAAATATTAAGAAAGCTAATATATCTGTAATAGAACTAATAATACCAAATATCTTCATAAATTTGCTTAAGTCTTTAGTATCCCAATTCTTAGGTGTTTTAATGAACTCTTCGTCAACATTATCATAAGGTATACCTATTTGTGATATTTCTACAATAAAGTCCTGTATAAGCATTTGAATAGGCATTAAAGGTAAGAATGGTAAGAATATACTTGAAATCATAATACTAAATACATCACCAAAATCTTGACTTAAAGCAAGTTTCATATATTTAACAATATTACCATATACTTTTCTACCTTCAATTGCTCCATTATAAATAACATCTAAGTTTTGTTCTAGTAAAATAATATCACTTGATTCTTTAGCAATATCAGTAGCATCATCTACACTAATAGCAACATCAGAAGAATGTAGTGCAGGAGCATCATTTACTCCATCACCCATATATCCAACACAATGACCATTCTTTCTAAGTAATGCAACTACTCTTTCTTTTTGTAATGGATTCATTCTAGCAAATACATTAACTTCTTCTACTACTTTAGATAATTCTTTATCATCCATCTTATCTATATCAATACCAATAAGTATTTTACTCTTCATTCCAACAGCTTCGCATATAGCTTCAGTAGCATATTTATTATCACCTGTAAGAATCTTAGTAGTAACACCTAATTCTTTTAATTGATTAATAGTATCAGCAGCATCTTTCTTAGGAGGATCTAAAAATGCAATTAAACCAATCAAAGTAAAATTAACTTCATCTTCTTTATTAAATTTATCTATACCTTCATATTCATGTTTAACAGCAAGAGCAATTACTTGCATCCCTTTCTTAGCAAGCTCAATAGCTTGATTTTCTACATCTTTACATATCTCTCTAGAAAGGGAAACTTCTTTATTATTAATTAAAGCCATATCAGATACTTTAATAATCTCTTCCAATGCACCTTTCGCAATAACTGAATATTCTTTTTCATTTTCTACTACAATAGAAGATCTTTTCCTTGTATAATCAAATGGAATCTCATCTATCTTAGTATAATTAGAAATATCTATCTTATGATCTTTACCATATTGATTAATTGCTTTATCTACTAAATTCTTAAATCCAGTACTTAACTCACTATTAATATAAGCACACTTTAATACGTAATCATCATCTTCCCCTATAAGATTAATATATTTTTGTAATACTATATTATTCTTAGTTAAAGTACCAGTCTTATCAGTACATAATACGTCCATTGATCCCAAATTTTGAATAGACTTAATATTCTTAACTAAAGTTTTCTTTTTAGAAAGTAATTTACTTCCTCTAGTTAAATTAACATTAACTATCATTGGTAACATAGAAGGAGTAATACCAACAGCAACTGATAAAGCAAATAATAAAGCTTCTTGAAAATTACCTCTAATAAAACCATAAATAAAAAATACAAATAATGATATAACTACCATATATCTAATAAGCATTGTACTAATATGATTAATACCTTGTTCAAAAGAAGTAGCATCTTTAATATTAGAAACTTTCTTATTAACTTTACCCATAAAAGTATCTAAACCAGTTTTAACAACAACACCTAAAGCATTACCACTAATAACAGTAGAACCCATTAAACATATATTCTTAATATTAGTCTCTTCATCAGTAATCTTAGCTTTTTTTAAAGCAATCTTTTCAACCGCAACACTCTCTCCTGTAAATGAAGATTGATTAATAAATAAGTCTTTACTTTCTATTAAATATAAATCAGCTGGTACAACTGAACCTGCACTTAAAGTAATAATATCTCCTAATACTACTTTTTCTTGTCTAATTTCTTTTTGTTTACCTTCACGTATAACATCAGTAAATATTCTAATCTTTTCTTTTAATTTAACATTAAATCTATAAGTAGAATAATTCTGTACAAAACTAATCAATGCACTTATAACAGTAATAACAAGAATAATAATAGAACCAATAGTATCCCCAGTAAAATAATTAATAATAGAAAGTACTATTAATATTAAAATAAACTTATCTTTAAAACTATCAATAATAAAATATAATGGTCCTTTCTTTTTATTATCAGTTGGAACATTATCTCCATATAAATTTAGTCTCTCATTAACTTGACTTTTATTTAAACCATCAATTGAAGTACCAAATAAATCCATTATTTCATCTTTAGACATATTAGATAATTCATAATAAGATAAATCATTCTTCATATTATCACCATTTTAATTATAAAAAAAAAGACTAAAATAATCTAGTCTATAATTATAAATACCATAATTTTTTATTATCTTTTCTAACTTCTTTAATAATACCTCCTCCAAGACATTGATCTCCATTATATAAAACACATGCTTGTCCAGGAGTTACCCTTTTAAATCCTTCTGGATATTTTACTAATATTTCATTATTATCTAAATATTCTAATTCTACATTAATATCTTTTTGTCTATATCTAAATTTAGCAGTACAATTAATAATTCCATTTAATCCTAAATCATTTACTTCATCTATAATACAAGAATCAGATACTAAATAATCATTATCTTCTCCAATACAAATATATAATATATTTTTATTCAAATCTTTTCCAACAACAAACATTCTATCATTAGTACCACCAATATTAAGTCCTCTTCTTTGACCAATTGTATAATACATTAATCCAATATGTTTACCTACTATTTCATTAGTATCAATATTAACAATATTTCCTGGTTTATTAGGTAAATAATTCTTTAAAAACTTAGTTAAATTTCTTTTTCCAATAAAACATATACCTGTAGAATCTTTCTTTTTAGCAGTAATTAAATCATATTCTAAAGCAATTTTTCTAACTTCTTTTTTATTCATTCCACCTATTGGAAATAATACGTTTTTAAATTGATCTTTACTTACTTGTGACAAGAAATATGATTGATCCTTATTATCATCTACTGCTCTTAAGAATTTACCATCTTCAAGTCTACAATAATGGCCTGTTGCGATATAGTCTGCTCCAAGCTTTCTAGCTTCTTGAACAAACATATCAAACTTAATATATTTATTACACATAATATCAGGATTAGGAGTTCTACCTTTTTCTAATTCATCTAAAAAATATTTAAATACATAATCATAATATTCTTTTACAAAATCTTTTCTATGAAGAGGAATCCCAAGTTTTTCACATACAGCTTTAGCATCATTATAATCTTCTTCTTGAGGACAAACTCCAGTTTTTCCAACAGGAGCATCATCAATTTCTCCATTAAGAAAAGAATCCCAATTACGCATATAAAGTCCTTCTACTTCATAACCTTGTTTAATAAGAATAATAGCCGCTACTGAAGAATCAACTCCTCCACTCATTCCAACAATTACTTTAGCCATAAATTCACCTCTTTTTTTCTTGTTAATTATAACATAATTAATAAATAAAACATACTATTTTACTTTTCTTATTTTAATTATATCATCTTCATTTAATGTACCAATTAATAAAGAAGATTTAGGATCATGTTTATTATAATTATCATTAACTTGTTTTTCATCATAATTAGCATAACAATATTTACAAAAATGCCTACAAGAATTATAAACACCTATATCAACCATTTCAATACATTGACAAGGAACATTTTTTCTAGCTTTCCATTTCTTATATATTTTACCTGTTAATTTAAATGCTAATTCCTTAGACATACATTCATCAGAAATAAACCCATATTCCATTAAATTTCTATCTTCTGCACATGTATGAACTATAATATTATGCTTTCTAGCACTATTACTAAAAGATATACCTATAGTTTTATAATCATATTCATCTAATTTTTTATAATTTAATATTTTATAATTATTTTTAACATTTTTATATTCATCTATAAATGAAATTAATATTTTACTTACATAACCATCTAATAATATACATATTTTATCAAATGCTTTAATATGATAATCTAATGTATATTTATCATTAATAAAAATAGGATCATATCTAATTACAATATTATCTTTACCAATTTCATTTGACAATTTCTTTATTGCCTCAATTATATCTTTTTTATTAGGTAATCCAGGTTCAATATCCTTTTTATAAGCTGTTAAAGTAATATGAAAATACATCTTTTTCTTAATATATTTAATTTTATTTAATATAGGAATCGGATTCTTAGTACAAAAAAATAATAAACCTACATCATCAATCATAATTCTACTAACCATTTTAGGATTAAAAGGATTCCTAACATCAATAAATCCTTCGTTTAGTCTATTAATTAACCAATCAGAATAAAAAGCAACTATATCAGTTCTACCACTTATATTTAATATCACAATAATATCACCTATAAATATTATAACATTAAAAAAGACTAGTTTTCCCCAGTCTTTCTCCATTGTGATTCAGGTTTTTTTTCATATAATTTAGCAATTACAGGATCGCTTAACAATTCATCAGCAACATTTCTTAATCTAAAATTAATATCAAAAATACTTGCATTTCTAGCATCAATATTTGCAATTTCAGCTCTTATATTTGCAATTTTACTTTCGTTACTAAAATATTCTTGTGTATCTAAAAGAATAAGTTTACTAAGTAATCCAGCACGAGATTCTTTAAATACTGGATCAATATTTTCGTGATTTTTTAACAATTGATCAACAGCATTTCTTGTATCAAAACTAGAATTATAAATTTCACCATTTCTATTTAAAATACTCTTAATTTCAGATTCAGCTGTTGAAATTTCACTTTTATTTTTATTATATTGTTTTGTATTTGCTATAATTCTATTGTTAAGTCTAGTAGCCCAACTCTTTTTAAAATAGGCTGTAATAATATTAATTGCTGGAGTAATTACTTTTAATCCATTTTTTAAATCATCATTCCATTCATCACCATTATTATAATTTTTAAAACAATCTTCTAATAATTCCATTATTTTTTCTGATGTTAAATCACTTGCTTCATGTGATTTTTTTTCATAATTATTTCCCTCAAAACTATGCCATTTATCTTCATCATCATTTGCATGTATACGTGCAAGAGGTCTAATACCATAAAAATCTGAAGCACCAATAACATGCCCTTCTTTACTATTAGATGATGGTGTAAAATCAATTGATACATGTGTTTCGTTACCAGGAGTAATATTATATTCTATTGAAATATTTACAAATTGCTCCCTTGCACTTTCTTCTATTCGAATCTTTGTATTATTTGGAAATTCAATTACTACCATGTTGTCATCATGAGAAATCTTTGCTTTTAGACCATCTTTTAATTCATAAGAATTGAAATAACTATCACCGCCAGAACGTCCAAATACTTTTTGTGATTCTTTATCCTGAAATCCAATAATTCTTCCTTTATCACTAATAATTTCATAGCCTAACCCATCTATAATAGCAGATGCGCATTTATTAATTTTTTTTTCCATTTACATTCCCCCTCAAAACTATGTATATTATAACACATTTTCTTTATATTTCAAGAAAAATATAGATTACTATACTATATTTTTCTAATTAAATTACTTTTTACCAGTTGGATTGCCATTTGTTAATGAAAATACTTTTGGCAAACCAGCACCATTTAATTCGTTAATTGCAACTTGACAATCAACTATATCCAGTATATCTCTAAAAATTTTTTCTTTCTCGATTCTAATAATTTCCTTAGAAGCAGCTATTCCATGATCTGCCTCATCTTTTATAAAATTCAAAATGGAACGCCAATTATTTTTAAAGTCTTCAACATAAGTTGTAATTGCAGGATCAATAATTTCTAATCCTTTGTTCAAATTATCTGATGATAAATTCTTATCAGCTATACGACAATTTATTAATTCTCTTATTGCATTAGGCACACATGCGGAAATAGGTTGCTCATAAGAAAGCTTATCAGTTTTTTCACCCCAAAAAAACTTATTATGAGAAATTGTCACAACTGGATGGGACTCTCCTTTATTGTCATATCTTTCAACAGATATTTCATTAGCATAACTTTCTCTTCCAAATATATTATATTTATATTCAAATGATAGTTGCTTATCACCATCATATAAAACATCTATCATTCCACAGTTATCATCAGATTTATGTATCAAAATTTTTAAGCCATCACTCATACATATTGTAGTACAACCAAATTCATCAATATATATTTTTTCTCCATTACATCCACGAAATAAGTCAGCGTCAATTTCATCTCTTCCACATGCCAATGACCATTCATAATTGCCTAAATCAGTTATTGTTGTAGATTCACTATCAATACATTTTTCAGTTTTCAAATCTTTTAATCCAGATACCCCTTCATAGCCATCTCCAGGTACAACCTCATATCCAAGTTCTTTAAGTATAGCTAAAGCATACTTATTTAATATATTATTCTCAATTTTTCCCATATAAATTATCCTCCCCAAAAAACGCGTATATTATAAAAAATATATTAATATATATTATTATTTATTACTACCATCTGAATTACCACTATTTAATGGCAATACCTTTGATAAAACTTTCCCTTCTAATTCGTTCATTACAACTTTATATTTAATTGCCTCCAAAGTATGATCAGATATTTCTTCTTCATCAGTTTTAATTCTTTTTCTAGCAGCAGATATTTTATGATTTTCATCATCTAATAATAATTGTATAATTTTAATCCAGTTTTTTTTAAATTTTTCAACATAAGTTGTAATTGCAGGATCAATAATTTCTAATCCTTTTTTCAAATTATCTGATGATAAAACTCTATCATTTATACGAAGATTTATTAATCCAGATATTACTTTTGGTACACAAGTAGAAATATCTAGCTCCTCAGAAATCTTATCATCAATCATTTCACCCCAAGAAGAAATGTCATGAGAAATCATCACAACTGGATCTATTTGATCATATATTTTGTTTTTATATCCATCATAATCAACAACAGATAATATATTAAAATAATAATCTACTAAAAATACATTATATTCATATTGAAATGACAATTTCCTACCTCTATCATATAAAATATCTATCTCTTCCATATCCCGATATTTCTTTATCATAATTTTCAACTGATTATTTATACATATGGTAGTAACTCCGCATTCATCAAAATATATTTCTTCACCATCACGTCCACGAAATAAATCAGCAGCAATTTCATCTCTTCCACATGTCAATGACCATTCATAATTACTCAAATCAGTAATAGTTGCAGATTCACCACTAATGTATTCTCCAGTTTTCAAATCTTTTAATTTAACTACTTCATCACCATTTCCGGGAACAACTTCATATCCAAGTCCTTTAAGTATAGCTAAAGAATAATTATTTAATTTACTACCACTCTTATTTTTTCCCATATCAACTATCCTCCCTAAAAATTTCACTTATCATTACAAAACTATATTCTATACAAAAAATAATAATATTTTTTTATTAATATTGACCACGTTTACCAAATCTAGTGTCTGCATCAAGACATGTGTTTGATACATCAAAACTATCTTCAATTAATTTTGCTTGTTTTTGTGTCATAGCATATAAAGAATCACGTGATTCTCTTTCATCTCTACTTGTATCATTTAAAGATTTAATCCAATCTTTAATAAAATCATCAACAAAACATCTAATTGCTGGAGAAATAATATTCATTGCGTTACTTAAATTTTCAAAACCATAATTATAGTTTTCTGCTGCTTTTAACAATATATCTATTATTTTATTATGATTTAGTTCTTCTTGTTCAAAGCTTTCACAAGACTTATCACCTTTTGTATAATAACCCCAATCACTAATATCGTGAAATATACGAACTATAGGTTCTTTAGAATCTTTTTCTTTAAGCGCAATTCCTGGCATCTTTTTCATTATTAAATTATATGGAATATTATAACCATTATAAACTAAAGATAGCATTTCGTTTTCACCATCTAAAGTATTAGAAATAGATATTTCTACTGAAGAAGCGTTTGGTGAAGAATCCTCATATTGTACAGAAACACAAATTCTTAAGCCATATCTAGTATTTATTATAACTTTTTCTTTTTCTTCATCATTTGCCTCTATATCTATTGAAGTATTTCTATCTATATCATTATATAAACCTGTGTTAGTTGGAACATAAGAATCATTCATCTTAGAAATTAAATTAATATCTGATTTGTAAATAACCTTACCTGTATTTTCATCTACTAATACAAAATCATCTTTTTCATTTCCAGGAATAATTTCATATCCCATTTCCTCAATAATACTTTTTACATATTTACTTAGTCCATTTCTAGCCATATATAACACCCCTTAAAATCGAACATATTATAACATATTTTCTATTTTTTTACAAGAAAAAAACTAGATTTTTCTAGTTTACTACTTAATTTCTTTTCTCCAAATTATTCTATTACCAACAAAGACTATAATAATTAAATATATTATAAATAATATAATTGGTTGAATCATATTACCTAATGTAGGATTGTCTAAAAACTTAGGTAATATACCAGTAATCCAATAACTATCTAATTCTACTTTAAAAAAATTATAAATAGCTAAAAATGATAAATCTATTACTCTTGGAAGAAATATTATAGTTAATATTCCAATAAGATTTTTTTCTAGTACAAAAGCTATTGTTGAATAAAATATTGTTAATACTACAATAGCAATTAAACAAATTATTATAGAATAAATCATATTAGTTTCAAATCCAATACCATATTTACCATATAATATAAATGATATTATTACATACAATATATTCGTACATAATACTCCAATCGTCGCAACTACATATTTAGATAATAATAGTTGAAATCTTGTATAACCTCTGCCTATTATATTTTTAATAGTTCCACTATGAAATTCACTACATACAAATACTATAATAAATATTTGTCCAATAAAATCTGGCTCACTAGACATTAAATTAATAATAGATTGAAATACTTTAGTAGTTGTACCTCCTAATTCAGTCATTATATTACTTAAAAAGTATCCAACCACTACCATAATAGAATTAAATATTAAATAAAAATAAAACATTTTACTATGAAATAAATTTCTAATTTGTAATCTTAATAACCTCTTCATTTTAACCACCTATCCTTTTCATAAAGTATTCTTCTAAACTGTCTTTATTAGGATAAAAAGCATTTACTAGTATTCCACCTTTAACTAAATCTTTATTAATTTTACTTGCTTCTTTTAAATGAGAAGTAATTTCTATTTTATCTTTTTTTATTTCAATATCTTCTTCAGGTACCGTCTTTTTAATAATATCTATAGCTTTCTTTTGATTATCACATTCAAATACAACTTTATTCTTACACTTATCTTCTAATTCTTTAGCATCAATTTCTTCTATTAAAACACCATTATTAATAATACCATATCTTGTTACTACTTTAGATAATTCATCTAATAAATGAGAAGATATTAAGAAAGTAATATTTTTTTCTTTATTTAGTTTTAAAATCATATCTCTTATTTCTTTTATTCCTTCAGGATCTAATCCATTAATTGGTTCATCTAATAAAACAAATTCTGGATTTCCTAATAATGCAACAGCTATACCTAATCTTTGTTTCATTCCTAAAGAAAAATTCTTTACTTTTTTATCTTTAGCATTACTTAATCCAACTAATTTTAATAATTCATAAATATTTTCATCATCTGCTCCATATATAATAGAAAATCTTTTCAAATTTTCATATGCAGATAAACTAAAATCTAATCCAGGGCTTTCTATTAAAGAGCCAACTTTTAATCCTACATCTTCTATTTTTTTATCACCAAAGAAATATACTTCTCCATTAGTTGGTCTAGTCAAAGACAAAACTACTCTCATAAAAGTAGTTTTACCAGCACCATTCTTACCAATAAAACCATATATATCTCCTCTTTTAATTTTCATATTAATATTATTTAAAACAGTTTTATTACCATACTTTTTTATAATACCATTAGTTTCTAAAATTAAATCCATAACTTTCCTCCTTAATAATTAGCATTCCATTCTTTTAAATATTCATCTATAAATCTTTTTATAAATTCAACTCTATCTTTAGCAAGTAATTTAGCTGTTTTAGTATTCATATTATCTCCTAATTTAATCAATTTATTATTTAAAAAATGAATATTACTAACATCTTTTAATTTCTCTTCATATCCATAAAAATCTTCCAAAGGAATACTTTCATCATAAAATACTTGATTATTTAAAGCAGCATATCCAAATGATCTACCTATACCAATTGCTCCTATAGCATCTAAATTATCAGCATCTTGTAATATTAAAGTATTTATATCATCAACATTATTACCATTCCAATTATAATCTTCATGATGTTCTATTGAAAATAATATCCTTTCAATTTGATAATCATTTAATTCTATTTTAGACTTTTTAATAATTTCAAGTACTTTATCTAATGAATCTTTTGGTTCTACATATTTTTTCTCTTTACTTTGCATTAGACGATGAATATCGTGTAGAAAACTTGCTATACCTATAATTATAGGATCTCCACCTTCTATTTTTTGTAAATATAATGCAGTTTTCATAGTACGAAGAAAATGATCAATATCATGTCCACCAGTCTTTAAATTAGTACACATTTCTTTAACTATTGGCATTAATTTATTTATATATTCTTCTATCATAATATCTCCATAAAAAACTAGATTAAATAGTTTTATACCCATGATTCTATTTTAGATTTAGAATCCTTTGCTTGGGATCCAACTATTGCTATTGAATCTAAAATATTTGCTCCTACACATATTCTTTTAAGATCATTAATAATATTACCAAGGCCTGATCCTTCATGAGTAGTAACAACTCTTACTGTTTTACCAGTAAAATCTAAATCTTTAATAGCTGTTTCAACCTCTGGCGCATATGTTCCCCAATATATAGGAGACATAATATATATAACTTCATAATTAGATATGTCACTTAGATTATTTTTTATTGGAGCATTACCTACTCTATCTTTTGCTTCTTTAATACAAATTTCATATTCTTTTGAATATGGAACTAATGGTTCTACTTTAAACATATCAGCATTAGTTAAATCTCTAACATATTCAGCAATATATTCAGTATTACCTTTATTTATATATCTCATTTCACCACCAAAATAATTTTCATCTGCTCTACTAAAATAAATTATTAAACTTTTTTTATCTTTCATAATATAACTCCTATCCAAATTTAACTGATACATCACCATTACCTAAATCAGGCAAATTATCTATATAACCTATTTTTGTATAACTATATGATGTATCAAAAGATTTATAAAATATAACTAAGCACCCATTATCAAATAACATTACATCTCCTTGATTAATATGTCCAGGTTTATATGAATCAACTGGAAAACTACTACTTAAATAAACATATTTTTCATTACCATTTAACTCTTTCATTGTAACTTCTAAGGGAGCTAATTCAAACAACTTTTTAGCAGTACTATTATCTTCTAAATTAATTGTATAATCTTTTCCATCTATATTTACATTCATTTTACTTGTATCCTTATCTATATAATTATATTCTATTTTACATTTATTTATAAATTCTATTATTTCATGTTCACTAGTATTAGATGAAAACCTTTTTCCATCTTTAATAATTAACTTAGAATTATAATTTCTAAGATTATTAATACTTTCTTCTATACCAGAACTTCCTGAAGTACAGAAAGGAAAAATAATTTTGCCAGTTAAATCATATGTATCAAGTAAAGTTAATATTATTTTAGGATTAGTACCCCACCATATAGGATAACCTAAATAAATAACATCATATTTACTAATATCTATTTTATTTTTAATTTTAGGTCTAGCTTTATTATCATTTTGCTCTTTATTCGCTCTACAATCATTATTATAATCTAAATCTGAACTTGTATATTTATCTTTAGGAATAATTTCAATAATATCACTATTAGAATTTTTAGCAATTCTCTCAACTATCCCTTTAGTTGTTCCCGTTGCTGAAAAATATAATACTAAAGAATTACTACCACTATTATTATTCTTTTTATTAGTCTTAACTTCCTTATTTTTAGTACAACCAGATACTAAAAATATGCAAAATATTAAAACAATACAAATTATTATTTTTCTTCTCATAAACTCTCCAATTAAAATCTAATTTATATAATTATACTAAAAAAGACTAAATTACTCTAGTCATTATTATTAGAATTGTCATATATAGGTTTAATAGAATCAATCCAATCACTAACTAAACTATCATCAATTATCTTTTGATTTCTATTAGAATGACCGATAAGATGTTTTTCAATATGTCTATCACTACCACCACTTTTTAATAAATTGTGTTCATCACAATACTTCTTTAACCATTCAATCTGTTCTAAACTATGTTTTCTATGTTCACATTCAATACCATCAATTATTTTATTAGAAACTAATTCATCTAAAAACTCTTTTATATTAGGCAATCCATATGCAAAAGGATGAGCTAAAAAAGTTATTCCTCCTGCTTCATGTACTAATCTTGAAACATAAAAAACATCAAATTTACCTTCAGTTTGATTTATATAAAAAGGACTTGTAGGTTCACAAAAATGTTTACGATAAAAAGAGCCTCTATCAAAAATATTCATTTCATCAAGTATTTTTTTATTTTCTGGATATAATAAAATATCATCTAACAAAACATCATTTGCCATATAATTAGCTCTTTCTATATGTAAATCACTACTATATTTAATACCTAAATTATCACATATTTCTTTTAATTTATTTAGTATTTTAGTCTCACCTTCTATAGTAGAATGAACCATTCCATCTTTTATAATTTGAGAATCCTTTATTTTATCAATATCAAATCCATATCCTAACATATCAAATAATCTACCATCTTTAGTAAATTCAAACTCTGAACCAACTATTATTTTACCACTAAATAGATCACCTACTGGTAATTCTTTTAAATCAGAATAAGCATTAATATTATTATGATCAGTAAAAGACAATATACTAACTCCTTGTTTTTCTGCTTCAATTAATGTCTCTTTTGTAGTAAAATCACCATCTGAATTAACAGTATGAACATGTAAATCTATCATGAAAACACCTCTTTATTACTAATAAATAATATCATAAAAAAAACTAGAAATCTAGTCTTCATACTTAATATATTTTTTACTCTTATTTAATCTTTTACTATATAAATTATTAAGCCATGAATAATCGAAATCAGTTTTATATTTATATTTATGAGGAATATGTAATCCATTAGAAAAACGTATTATTAAATCATCCTCAGATATTTTATCATAATATCCTAATTCCGAATTATATACAAAATAAATTCTTTCTCCATTATCTTCAAAAGAAATTAACTCATTAGGAATAATACCAGAGTCTGTTTTATAAAAGCAATCAAAACAATTAAAATTTCCATCAAGCTTACATAAAAAATTTCTAAAGCGAAAATAATAAACAATTTCAGTAATATATCTAACTCTTTCACTATAACCAATATTTAAATCAAGAAAAGGTGATGGATTTGTCAATATAAATTCTATTTTTTCATAATTAGAATCTAATCTTGAAACATAATTAGATAAAGTATATAAATAATCATCAGTATATTGTTTATTCTTTTTAACATATCCCAACTTATCATCCATTTCAAATAATTGTTCTCTGCTAAATACACTTCTAAATGGATCCTCCAAATAACCAAAATAATTAGTTCTCATATTCATATGTATTTTATCTAAATCACCTGTTAAATCAATATAATATTCTTAACCATCTTTTCTAATAACTTTATTATATACATGTGGAGTAGGATCATGAGAATAAAGTTTAGGATGAAAAACTTCTACATTTACACCCGCTTTTTTACAAATAAAAGACACAATAAAAGAAATATCTCTACAGGTCATTAACCAATTACCATTAGTTATTTTTTTATTTATAATTTCATATGTTCCTGAAGTATCATAAATAAATTTTCTATCAAAATCATCTGCAAGTATCCAATTATAATCAAAAATAATTTTCTTACCTAAAGAAAGATAAATAAATCTAACTATTTCATCTTCAGTAAGATTATCATATTTTTTTAATTCACCAATTAATTCTTCAGCATATTTTTCTAAATCCATAATAATAATCCCCTTTAAAAGTCAATTAATTATACTATCATAAAACAAAATATTAATCTATAAAAAAAGAAGATAATTTAAATATCTTCTTTATTAATTCCCCTATCAGCAAATGATGCATCTATTATACTCATATCTCTATAAATACCTCTTCTTAATTCTATACAATAAGAATCAAATTCAACATTATCTTTATTATTACTAATTTCTTTTTCTATATCATAAGGAACATTTACTAATTCAAAAGAAAATTTATCATTTACATTTTTAGAATCATAATTACCTGATAATATTAGGTAATTAGCAACAGCAGTAAATTTATCATTACCATCTTTATTAGGATTTCTAAAAACATCCATAGCATTACCAACTGATCCAGTATTAATTAAAAATCTATTATATATCTTTTGAACAAAAGGTATATGAATATGGCCATATATTAAAACATCAGCTTTTTCATTACTAATTGTATTATCACTTGGTAAAAACATTTCATAGTATCTATCAAAATAATCAATATTACAAACAACATTATCTATTTTTTTAGGATGTGCATGAACTAATCTTATCAACCTACCACTCATATAAAATTCATAACTATAAGGTAATTTTGATAAATAATTAATAGAATCATCATCAAGCATACCCATAACCCAATTATATCTTTTTATATCAATATCAGACATATTAGATAAATTAGTTAAATTAATGTAGTATACATCACAATTTCCTCTAATTACAACATCACAATTGTTTCTTATTAAATTAACACATTCTAAAGAATGACTTCCTTTCGTAATAATATCACCTAAACAATATATTTTATCAATATTTCTACTTTTAATATCATCAAGAACAGTTTTTAAAGCTTCTAAATTACCATGTACATCTGAAATAACCGCAATTTTCATTTATATCACTCCTAATAAGATTATAACATATTTAACTTTTAATAAAATCCTCAATTATTTTATATAAAGTAAATAAACTATCTTTATTAATATATTCATTAGAACAATGAGGATTATCTCCTATAGGATTCATTATTATAGTAGGCATTCCCTTAGAACTAAAAAATATCGCATCACTAGTACCTTCACAATATGTTTTAATAATCTTTTTATTTAATATTTTTTCACTAGATTTAATAAACTTCTTAACATAATTATTATTTAAGTCTGAAACAAAACACATTCCCTCTATCAATACATTAATATTAATATCTTTATCAATATTCATAATATTAGATAAAATATCTTCAATACTATCTTTAGAAACAAATCTAATATCTAATATCATACTTGCAAATCCTGGAACTTGATTATTAGATTCACCACCATTTAATTTAGATAAATTAATACTTGTAACATAATCATTACAAGATTTTGGTAATGGATATATTTCAATTAATTTTTGATATACATTAAATAATTTACTTATAGCATTTTCTCCATTATATAATTGAGCAGAATGTGCTGTCTTAGTATTTACACTTAATTCAATTTGTAATTGTCCTTTTTCTTCAACAACTAATTGAAAGTCTTTACCTCCATCGGGTACAAAGACAAATTTAGCATTATAAATCTTACTTAATTCATTACTACAATTACCATCAATTTCTTCATCACTTGTAATAAATAAAGCAAATTTCTTATCTATTTTAATATTTTTTATTATATTTAAACAAACTGCAAGACTACCCTTCATATCAATAGTACCCCTACCATAAATATTATCTTTATCTTCATAAAAATCATAAGTATCAGCATAAACAACATCTATATGAGTACAAAATATATAATCTAAATTAGTATCTATAGTATTACTCAATACTAAACATTTATTATTATTAAAAATATATTCTTTAATATTAAATTCATTATATTCTTCTTTTATATAACTAAATAATTTATCAAATTCTTCTTTATTATCTTTATATGTTTTAAAACTTAATAACTTTTTTAAAGTCTTAATTATTTCTTCTTTCATATTAACCTCCAATTTTTTATTACACAAAATATCGTAGTATAAAAAACCGTAGATTATATCTCACTAAATTATTCATAAAATCACTCCTAAACAAAAAATATCTATGTACTTGTACATAGATATTAATAAATATAATAAAATATTATTCTAATTCTAAATACAAGCACTACTAAATCCGCTTGTATTTATACAAGCGTTATTAATAACGTCTTCTTCGAATTAAAATAATAGTATTTTTCATATTTATCTTCCTTCCAAAGTAACAAAATATTAACATAATAAAACTACTTTGTCAATTAAATCAAGAAACATAATCAGCAAGTTCATTAGCAATATCAAATAATCTATGATCATGTTGTGTACCAGTATAATCATCAGGATTTTTTATTCTTTTATCCCATTCAGGTGCATCAAGTAAATCTCCACTTGATAAGAAATAATATAATTTCTTATTTCTAAAATCACATACTGCTTCTAAAGCAGAACATTCCATTTCTACTGAAATACATCCATCTGCTTTTCTTTTTTCAAAATTATCTTCAGTCTCTCTGTAAAAAGAATCAGTAGTCCAAGTTTTTCCTAATATATATGGTAATTGTTTATTATCCATAAAATTTGAAACAATAGTAGATTGTTTAATTTTAATATAATCATCTGCTTCAACATAATGATAACTTGTACCTTCATCTCTATATGCTTCAGTTGGTACCATAATTTTACCTCTAGCAATTTCCTTATTCAAGCATCCAGAACCACCAAAAACAATATATTTATCAGTATCAATTACTTCTGTAGAGTCTTCCAAACAATCAACAGATGCCGCAGCAGATAAAATTGTTTTATAAAAAGCAAATATTTTATCATTATAAATAATCTTATAGATTGGTATTATACCATTTACAGTATAAATGTTCCCTATTATTTCAGGATTATATTTATTTAGAACATACTCTTGAATAATATAAGAAAAAGTAATAATACACGCATCACATTTAAATCTATCATCTTTATACTTTGGATTAATCTTAGCAGGTGTTTTATCATCAAAAGAATTAATTATCATAATCATTTCTCCTATTTAATTATATCTAAAGGATATATTTTATTATCTTCTACGCATTTAATTGCATCAAGTAATAATTCTGGACTTCTTAAATTATTATATTTATTTTTTATTTCATCATAACTTAACCATTCAACAGAAAGTATTTCATCAGTATTATATGAAACTTGTTCTGATGAAATTTCAGAATAAAATATAAAACTAGTAAATAATTTAGAATTACCTATTTGAACAATACCCTTAATATTAACATCATATCCAGTTTCTTCTTTTATCTCTCTTTTAGCTCCATCAATTAATAATTCATTCTCTAATAATTTACCAGCTGGTATATTATACTTACCATAAAATTCTTTTTTCTTTTCTCTAATGATCAAATACTTATTATCATTATTTTTAATTACTCCACCAACTATAATCATATAAACCTCCTAAATAACTCTTCCACCATGACATTTTAAAGAATAAATTTTTTCATCATTTTTATAAATAGTTTCTTCACCTTCAAAAAAATCTAAATTACCATTTACATTAAAAACATATTTAAATTCACCATTAGTAAACTCTTTTGGTCCTCTTAAAGGTAAGATATCATCTTCTCCAACCTTCATTAAAGCAGGTCTTAAAGCATTATCAATAGCCTCTTCACTAAGCTCCTTATTATGAGTTATTCCATAATAATTCATTGCCCATATTGGTGTATTATAATGATCATAAACGACTTCTTCCCCAATAAAATTAACTCCCCCAAAATATGTATCATGATATGTCATATCTCCATCAGTATATTCATAATCATAAGAATTGACTCTAGAAGACTCTACTTTCTTAACATTACCATTTGCATATGTATTTTTCTTTGCTTCAATAAGAAATTCATCTAACTTTTTCAAAATTATCACTCCATATAATTATTATATCATAATATTTTTTTAAACAAAAAAGCAATAATTATATAAAAATGTGTTATAATAATTAAGAGGTGTTAAGATAAATGAATGAACAAGAAAAAATAAATAAAATGATTAATGCATTTAAAACGAAAACAATTGATAGTGCATTAGAAAGTTTCTCAACAGAACAAAATGATGAAATAACTAATAAAGTAAGAGAGTATTTAGACTCTCTATCAGAAGAAGAACTACTAAATATAAAACATTATTTAGAATCATTATTAAACTATTGCTATGAAGGAAAATTATTAGATGAAGAAGTAAATGAAGAAGATAAAAATAAAATAGAAAAATTAAATGAAAATGAATTATTCTTATTAAAAGAAAGTATTATTTATTTTTATGGAAGATTAAAATTACCAATAGATATTTCTATATTAAAGAAAATATATGATATAGATGACAACAAATATATTAAATTAAATACTACATTTTCAAGTTTACAAACATTTAATGAAGACTTAGAATTAGATTTTGTTAATAAAGTATTATCAGATGAAGAATATGATAAATTAGTAAGATCATGGACTATGGCATATTTTAAATTAACTCCTAATCCATATGATTATAAAGATAATGAAAAAGATGATTGGACTCCTGCTAAAAAACCAAGAATTAATAGATTAAAAATTAATGATAATACAAACCCTAAGTATAAAAAAGCTATGTCATTTAGATTATTAGACTTAGTAGTATTATATTTATTTATAAGAAATAGAAAAGAAAACAATTTAACAGATGAAGAAAAACAAATAATAAGAGATACTAATATAGAATATGAAGCATATTCAGAAAATAAAAAGAAAAAATTATTAGAATTAAGAGATCTAATATTAAATTATAAATAATAAAAAAGACTAGATTTTTGAAATGCACCCTTCTGGGTAGACATTAATAAAAAAACTAGTTTTATGATAAAATACACTTTCGAAAGGA
>CAMVLU010000018.1 GCA_947168405.1 uncultured Clostridia bacterium | reverse complement strand
GAACAAAACTACTTTTTTTGATATTATTAAATAGTAGGAAAATAGGTGATGGTATATGAAAAATTTGATTAATAATAAAAAGATAATGATAGGATTATTGACATTTGGAATAGTTATGATAGTAATGGGTTCATCTTTAGCATTCTTTAATTATACAAGAACAGGAGCTAATAATAGATTAATAACAGGTAATATTTATTTAACATTAAATGAAGGATTAGATAAAATTAGTTTAGAAAATGTTTTTCCTATGACCAAAGAAGAAGCAAGAAGTAAAACTAATAATTTTATAACATTTACATTAAGTGGTGTAAATACGAGTGATAAAGATATTTATTATGAAATAAAATTAAAATATGGTGATGATAAAACTGGTTATACAAGATTTAATGATAAAGATTTAGTATTTGATTTAATAGAAGTAGGAGATAATAATGAAGAAACCTATATCGTAGATGCTAAAAGCTTTGATAGTTTTAATGATCGAAAAGTATGGGTAGATACAGTTGATCATAATACAACCACTGAAGTAGTTAAAACATATAAATTAAGAGTATGGTTAAATGAAGATGTTATTATAAGTGATAGTAATCCTAATAGATCATATTGTGCAATAGATAATTGTGTAACAGGAGAGGTAGCCTTTAAAAAACATTATGCTAGTGTAAAAATATCAGTATTTGGCGATTTTACAGAAAAGGAAAGGCCATTATCAGGAAGTCAAAAGGTGTTAAAAGCAATAAATAATAAAATAAATGCCGAAACAAATGCCTGTAATCCAATATGGGTAGATGATAATGGAACAACAAATGATGAAACAGATGATATCACATACTTTTCAGGAACTAATACCTGTGTTGATATGAATTATGTATGGTATTCAGGAAAACTATGGCGAATAACAGCCATATATCCAGATGGTTCAATGAAAATGATTACGGAAGATGCTTTAACAGCAATAAATTGGGGAAGCACAGTCGAATATGATGGTTCATGGGTATATCAATGGCTTAATGAAGACTTTTATGATACCTTAGTAAATCCAAGTGATATTATAATAGCTAATAGCATATGGAATTATTCAACAGATGGTAATTCAACCCCAGTAAAACCAGAAACTATAGCTACACAAAAAACAAAAGAAGCACCAATCGGTTTATTAAATGCATATGAATATTATAATGCATATCGTAATGCAGATAGATCAACAAATTATTTAAATATTGGTTATAATTGGTGGCTATTGACACCTTATAGTACCTCGGACGTCCGTTACGTCTACAGCAACGGCAATTTGAGCCACAATTCGCCTTCGAGCTACACGGACGGCGTCCGTCCCTCTATTAATCTAAAATCCGGACTTGAATTTGCTGGAACTGGAATAAAATCTAATCCATATAAAATAGTAGGTGATAAAGAAAATCCAATTAATGGCACATTAATTAGTAGTCGTTCAGTAGGTGAATATGTTAAATTTGATGGAGATAATTATCGAATAGTTTCGATTGATGAAACAAATGGAACAACAAAATTAACAAGAGTAGATTATTTAAGAGATAATGGAACAGTTATAACCAAAAATTTTGCAAGTACAGCATATTTTGGAAAAAGTACCAATACCCAAACAGATACTTATTGGGATTACTATTTAAATAATACCTGGTATAATAACATCAATACGACTTATAAAAACATGTTGGTAGATGGAACATACTATTTGGGACTATATCCAAATAATACAAACTATAAAGCAACATTATGTAAAGATACAGCAAGTACATTAGATAGCATTACCACTAAAAATTGCACGAAATATACTAGTAGTGATGCTAATAAAACATTTACCGGAAAAGTGGGATTGCCAAGGGTAGGTGATATGTTCTCATCACAACTTGGTAGCGGATATTCATCATCTAGTAATATATGGACAATAACCCCATATTCCACCTCGAACGTCCGTTACATCTTCGACATCGGCTCTTTGTACAGCCATTCGCCTTCGAGCGGCACGTACGGCGGCCGTCCCTCTATCGTCATTAAATCTGGCATAAAAATAACTGGTGGTACAGGATATGTTGGAGGAGATACTAATAGTCCGTTTGAAATAAGCGAATAAACAATATAATTAATATCCTATCAATTATTGATAGGATATTTGACATTTATAGATGATTTTGATATATTTATTGGGTGAGGTAATTATGAAAGATATTATATTAACTGGTGATAGACCTACAGGAAAACTTCATTTAGGACATTTTGTAGGTTCTTTAAAAAATAGAGTTAAATTACAAAATGAAGGTAATTATGATAAGATGTATATAATGATTGCTGATTGTCAAGCATTAACGGATAATTTTGATAATCCGATGAAGATTAGAGAAAATTTAAGAGAAGTAGCACTTGATTATTTAGCAGTGGGAATTGATCCTGAAAAGACAATTATTTTTGTTCAATCAATGATACCAGAACTTGCTGAATATACCTTTTATTTTATGAATTTAGTGAGTGTAGCAAGACTAATGAGAAATCCTACTGTTAAGAATGAATTAAAGCTTAAAAATATGGATGAAAGTATTCCATCAGGATTTTTAAATTATCCTATTAGTCAAGCGGCTGATATAACACTTTTTAATACTACTTTAGTACCAGCTGGAATTGATCAAGAACCAATGATAGAACAAACTAATGAAATAGTAAGAAAATTTAATAGTTTATATGGAGAGACTTTAAATGAATGTAAAATTCTTTTACCAGATAATAGTGTGGCAAGACGATTACCTGGAATAGATGGTAATAACAAGATGAGTAAAAGTCTTGGAAACTGTATTTATTTATCAGATAGTGAAGAAGAATTAAGAAAAAAAGTAATGATGATGTATACAGACCCTAACCATGTAAAGATAGAAGATCCTGGAAATATAGATGGAAATACGGTATTTACATATCTTGATGTTTTTGCAAATGATGATTATTTTAAAAAATATTTACCTGAGTATCAAAACTTAGATGAACTTAAGAATCACTATAAAAAAGGTGGAGTGGGTGATGTTAAAATCAAGAAATTCTTATTTAATATTTTAAATGAAGAATTAACACCTATTAGAATTAAAAGAGAAGAGTTAAGTAAGAATATGGATTACATTGATGAAGTATTAATAGAAGGTACTAATAAGGCTAGAATGGTAGCTAAAGAAAATATTGTGAAATTTAAAAAAGCATTAGGTATTAATTATTTTGATAAAGACTAATTTTTAGTCTTTTTTTGTTTTTATTATTGAATAAAAAAATAAATGTGTTATACTTAAAATAGAGGAAAAAATGAAGAAGTTAAAGCGTGTTTTAAAAGAGGAAAATATTATTTGTGGTTATTTATATTTTTATATTCATTTTATTGTAGAATTAGTATGTTTTTATTATTTATCTAAAATATCTAATAGTCCAATTGTATGGTTAGTACCATTTTTATATGATGCTTTTGCTTTTGTACCACAGAGTATTATTGGTTATTTTAAAGATAAAAATCCTAAAATTAATTTTGGAATAATTGGTGTTATCTTATTGTTTATTGGTATTTCTATCTTTTCATTTTTAGATATACCAAAGTTTATATCATTATTCTTTATATGTTTTGGTAATGCTTTTTTGCATGTCGAAGGTGCTTTTAATACTTTAAATGTAAGTTTAGGTAAACTTTCTCATCCTGCAATATTTGTTGGAGGGGGAAGTTTTGGGGTAGTAATTGGAAGAGTTTTAGCTAAAACAATGTTACCTTCTTGGACAATGTTAATTGCTATTTTAACAATGATTCCTTTTATAATTTATGCAAATACTTTTATTAGTAAAAATAGTAATACTTTATCATTTAATTATGAAAGTAAGAAAGTTCATCCATTTATCATAGTTCTTCTTGCAGTACTTGTAGTTATTGTAAGAGGTTATATGGGATATGGCATTCCAACATCTTGGAATAAAACAATGCAAGAAACAGTTTATTTATTCTTTATTATGGGAATAGGTAAATGTTTAGGAGGAATATTATCAGATTTATTGGGAATTAGAAAAGTTGCCATATTAAGTACTATTTTCGCTATACCATTTCTATTAATAGGAGATAATTTAATGATTATATCACTTCTTGGAGTTATGTTTTTTTCAATGACTATGGCCGTAACTTTAGGAATACTAGTTTCTGTGTTAAAGAAAAATCCATCTCTTGCTTTTGGTCTTACAACAATTGGATTATTTTTAGGAACAGCTCCAATCTTCTTTATCAAGATAGTTAATACTACATTTAACAGCATAATGATTATATCATTATCAATTGCTTGTAGTTTAATTCTTAGTTATATAATTAGGAGGGAAGAATGATTAAGTGGATATATGAAGGAAGATTCTTAGAAAATAAGGAAACACTATTTTTTCTATCAATATCTATTATTATTTTAATTATTATTATTACTTTTATTCTTGTATGGAAGGAATTAAAACATCATGAAAATAAGTGATTTACCAAGAATAATTCTTTATAGTTTAATAATAACTTTAGTAATCGAATGCTTAATTGGATTTATATTAGGTTTTAGAAAAAAAGATTTATTAAATATTTTTTTAGTTAATGTTTTAACGAATCCTTTACTTAATGCCATTGTTGGTAGCGTTAATTATTATTTTGGTTTAAAAATTAGAACAATTGTCTTAATTATTTTAGAAATAATTGTTGTAATAATAGAGGGTTATATATATCAAAAATACTTTAAAAGAAGAAAAATTAATCCTTATATAGTTTCATTAATTTTAAATATAGCATCATTTGGATTAGGAAGAATAATAAACAATTTTATATATTAAAAAGGAGAATTTATGAAGAAAATTTTATTATTATGTTTAATGATTTTAGGTTTTGGTTTAAATGTTTATGCTGATTCTGATGGACCATCAATTGCCCAATATGATGTTTACGTATCGAATAAAGATGGTGCCGTTTGTTATGAAGAGAAAAATAATGGTTATATTAAAACTGATAAAGTAATAAGCTATGGATCTATTGTAAAATTTTATAGTGAAACAACTGATAAGTATTTATATGTAGATTATTATGATGATAAAGATGAATATCAGTTTGGATGTTTTGTGGAAACTAAAAATCTTACTCCTAAAAATAGTGAATATAATTTAAAAAGTGAAGATATTGTTAAGATAAATCCTGTTAAAGCTGTGATTCTTGCAAATGGAGGTTTAAATTTAAGAAAAGGACCTGCTACAATATTTTCTAAAGTAGTTTTGATTCCACAATATAGCGTAGTTACCTTAAAATATCGTGTGGGCGATTACTGGTATTATGCCGAATATAATGGTAAGTCTGGTTGGATTACTGGCGAAAATGCATACTTTGGTATGAATAATGATGCTATTCTTTATTCTGTTAATGAAACAGAGATATTTAGTGATAAGAAATTAACTAAAAAGATTGGTAGTATTCCTAAATTTACAGAAATAACAAATTATTTATCACTTGTAAGTTATGAACCAGCTTATTTCGTTAATTATAATGGAACTAAAGGTTATATTAAAAATACTACTTATAAAGTAAATGGTAAAGTAAAATTAAATAGTGATGCTACTTTAACTAAAAGAGATGGCACTAAACAAACTATAAAAAAAGGGGAAGTATTAAATTATAGTATTGAGTCATGCGAAAGCGTTGAAACAAAAAAAGCATGGAATTATGTATGCACCTTTTATATTCCTAAATTTGATGGAACTATTAAACTAATTGATAATGATAATACTAATTTTACTGATCAAGGATCAATTTCTGATATTAAAACAAAAGGTTTTATTGGTGAAGGATTATTTGGTGAAAAGAAAGAAAGTAGTGTTGATACTAAAGAAGAAGTTAAATATGAAGAAGTAGAAGATGTAAAAGTTGATCCTAAAGAAATAATTGATGTAAATGATATTAAAGAAGAAGTAAAAAAAGAAAACAAAATTAATAATGAATTAATAATAATTATTTTACTATCATGTATTGTTCTTGCATTAACTATTGTTATCATCATAAAACTAGTTAATATCAAGAAAAAAGAAAAAGTAGTAGTAAAAAATGATAAATAATCATATTATAGAAAGGATTCTTATGAAAAAATATTTAAGTTTATTACTAATTTTATTACTTTCAATTACCTTTAATGTTAAAGCTGATATGGGACCACCTAGTATAGCTAAATTTGAACTAGTAGTTTCTAATAAAAATGGTGCAGTTTGTTATGAAGAAAAAAATAACAAGTATATTGCAACAAATAAAAAAATTGACTATAACAAAATAGTATATTTGGAGTTTAAACAATCGAATGATTATTATTCAGTTTTAATAAAAGATAAGGATATGATGGAAGAAGGTTGTATTGTAAAAGTTAGTGATTTATCGCTTAAAGATAGTAAATTTGAGGTAAGTAATAAAGATGTAACTAAAATAGAACCTGTTAACGCAGTTGTACTAGCTGGAGGTGGCTTAAATCTTCGAAAAGGACCTTCAACAATGTATTCTAAGGTTACTTTAATACCTGAAAAAACTATTTTAAAATTAACCCACAATGCAGGTACATATTGGTTTTACACCGAATATAATGGTAAATCAGGTTGGATAAGTGCTGAAAATGGTTATTTGGGATTGGATTCTAATTATATTTTAATTAATGTTTTTAAAGATACAGAGATATATAGCGATAAACAAATGACTAAAAAAATAGGAGTAATTCCTAAGGATTCCGAAATAAATAATTATGTATCTTTTGTAAAAAGTGCAGATAATTTTTTGCCAACATATTATGTGAATTTTAATGGTATAAAAGGATTTATTAATGATATTGAAGTTAAAGTATCTGGAAAAATTAAATTATTAAAAAACACTAATTTATATGATATTAATGATAAAGTAATAAAGACTTTAAAACCAAGTACATATAATTATTCAGTTACAGGTGATTATAATGAGTATTATTATTTATTAGATGAAAAAGGTATTATTAAAACTGAAAATTATGAATATGATAAGGATTATCAAACTATTGGAAATACGACATTTCCAAAAAAGAATAAAGGTTATATTGGAGAGGGGTTATTTGGGGAAAAAGTTATTAAATTAGAACAATTACCAAACAATGAAAATGATAACAACAATATGGTAAATGATGATCCTAATAATTTAATTGATGTTAATGATGGAAAAACTAATGAGGTAAAGGAAGAACTAAAAAAACAAGATAAAATTAATAATGAAACGATAATTATTATTGTATTGGCATCGATTGTTCTTGCTTTAACTATTATAGTAATTATTCTATTAGTAAATAAAAAGAAAAATAACGTTGTTATAGAGGAACATAAAGATAATATTGAAAATAATAAAGAGGAGGTAAAAGAAGAAAATGAAAATCAATTTGAAGAACATAATGAACAACAAAATCATGATGAATAAAATTCTACTAGCATTAATAATATTATTTTTTCCAATATTTGTTTTAGCTGATACAAATTGTTCTTTATCATTTAAAAAAGGACAAAATAATACTTTAACTGTTGGTGATGTTTTATCACTGGATGTTGGTTTTGATGAAATTAATTCAAATAGTAAAATTAAAGAATTTGAATATAATATTATATACGATAAGAATACTTTCGAAATAGTTAGAAGTGATAATCACTATATAAATGTGGTAAATGGCTTAAATATTACCAGTGAAAATGTTGATTTATCAAATAGTAATGCTGTTTTAAATTTTAAAATTACTATTGATAATGAAAATAGTTATTTAACTAATAATACATCAAATAAAAATGCTTTGATAACTTTAAAATTAAAAGTAAAAAGCGGTGTTAATGCACAAACCACTGTATATATTAATAACAATTCAAAATATACTGAAAATGAAGATAATAAAACATGTTCAAGAAGTGCGGTAACTGTATATATTAAATCAAATAATAATTCACTATCAAGTATCAAAATTGATAATAAAGAATTATCTAATTTTAATGAAAATAATACCATTTATAATTTAAATGTTAATGGAAATACTGAAAGTATTAATATTTCGGCTGATAAAAAGGATTCTAAATCAAGTATCTCAGGTGATATTGGTAATAAATCTTTAAAATATGGTGTTAATACTTTTAAAATAATTGTTACCAGTGAATCAGGGGATAAAAAAACATACGAAATTAATGTTACAAGAGTTGATGAGAGAAGTCACATAAATACTTTAAAATCATTAAAAATTTCAAGTGGTAATATCAATTTTAATAGTAATATTAATGATTATAATATTATAGTAAAGAATGAAATAGAAAAAATTACTATTACTTCAGAATTAACTGATAGTAAATCTAAATACAAAGAAGATTTTAAAAATAAAACTATTGAACTTAATGAAGGTATGAATAAGGTATCTATTACTGTTATTGCTGAAGATAATATGGAAAATACCTATAATTTAAATATTACAAGGGAGTTAAGCAGTAATAATACTTTAAATAAATTATCTATTAATAATAAAGAAATTAAACTTATTAAAGATACCTTCCTTTATAATTATGAAGTTGAAAATGACGTAACAAAAGCAGATATTGATGTTATACCAAGTAATCCTAAAGCTTCAATTGAAGTTGAAGATAGCAATTTAGAAGTAGGAGAGAATGAAATAAATATTTATGTTACTGCACCAAACGGTGATGTTGTAAGTTATACTATAATGATTACTAGAAAGCCTAAATTATCCAGCAATTCATTAGTTAAATCCATCACTATTGCAGGTTATTCTTTAGATTTTAAAAAAGATACCTTATATTACACATTAAAAATAAAAGATGAAGATACTCTGGATATTAAAGTAACTCCGGAAGACGATAGATCAACCGTTGATATAGAAGGAAATAAAAATTTAATTGATGGTTCTATTATTAAAATAACTGTTAAATCAGAAGATAACACTATAACAAGATATTTTATTACTATTGAAAAAGGTAATAAAGGTTCATTAACTTGGTTAATAATATTATTAATTCTCTTGATTATTATTGCTTTAATAATTATTTTCCTATTAAGAAAAAAAGAAAAGAAGTTGGTAATTGATAAAGAAGAAATTAAACCTCATTATAATATTGATGATGCTGATAATTCTTATGATAATAATGAAGAAGAACCAAAAGATGATGAGGATAAAGAAGATGAAAAAAAAGATGATGAAAATCATGATCTTAATCCTTTAAAAAGAAATGTTTTAGTTGATACAAGTGAAGAAAAGTAGATTTTTCTACTTTTTTTCTTTTTATCTTGTAAATAAAATAAAAATGTGATACGATTAATTAGTAAATTTACTTGGTCAGTTGGTGAAGAGGCTTAACACATAGCCCTCTCAAGGCTACATTCACGGGTCCGAATCCCGTACTGATCACCAAGATAAAAAATAAACCCATTAGGGTTTTTTCTTTTTTTAATCATTCTTTTTCATTAATTAACTTATCAATAGTTTTTATTTGATAATTATTATTTCTTAAATATTTAATAATAATATTTAGATTATCTAGTTGTTTATTATTATAAAGAAATATTACACCATTAGAAAGATTATCTTTAACATCTTGTAATGATTTAATATTGGATACTTTAATGGTATATTTATTATTTTGATAACAATTGTTATCTATTTCTTGATTATTATAAAGACAATAATCAGTAAAATAATAATAACTATCAGTTACAATATTTTGAAAATTAGTATTACTAATATCAATGTTTTGATTACTATATATATCTAAATATAAATTATTATTTTTCAAATAATTATTTATGGTTTGATAGTTATTATTTGTATTTACTATTATGCTTAGGTGTTTTAATTTAGGATTACCTTTAAGAATTACTTTATCGTAATTATTATTAATTGTCTTATTAGGTAAAATATCTTCATAGACAATTAAACTTTTATTAAAAGAGTTTAATTTCTTCATTTTTTTATATGATTCATTAATATTTATTGTTTTACCTGATATACCTGGTATCATATAATTTTTAGTAATTATAGCATCTATTGGTTTTAAATAATAATTATTCTCTTGACTTTTAATTTCCTTGATTAATGGATCATTATTTTGTAAAAAGATAATTGCTTTTTTGGTGTAAATAATACTAAAAATAAATAAAAATATAGTAGTAGCGATATTAATAATATTTTTCACATTATATCATATGATAAATTAATAACAAAAAACCCTACTTTTTAGTAGGGCTATGTTACTTATTTACTTTCTTTAATATCTTTTCTATATTTTTTAGCTTCTCTTGTTGAAACCTTAACCTTAGTACCATCACTTAAAGTAACATTTTGTAAATTTAATTTTTGTGTATGTTTTGTTGCATTTAATGCATGACTTCTTCTATTACCAAATAATGGTTTTCTTGAAGTACATTTAACTGCCATATAATCTCCTCCTTTGTAATACTTAAACTCAGTTATTAACTTTACCATATATTTTAAAAATAGTCAAATATTTTGTGGTATTTTTAAAAAAAATATAGTATAATTTAAGTAGAGTAGGTGAAAATGCAACGATATTTTAGTGAAACTTTATCTAATAACTCTTTTAGGTTAAAAGATGATGATATTTATCATATAAAAAAAGTTATGAGGATGAAAATCAATGACCTTATTGAAGTTGTATATAAAAAAAAGGTATATTTATGTATAATTAAATCATTAGAACCATTTATTTGTGAAATAGATAAAGAATTAGATATGAATAATGAAAATGAATATAAAATAATTCTTATTCAAAGTATGGTAAATGAAACTAAAATGGATTTAATTTTACAGAAGGGAACCGAAGTGGGAATAAATGAATTTTATCCTTATAATGCTGTAAATAGTGTTAATAAAGATAATGGTAAAATGGATAAAAAAATAATGAGATGGCAAAGAATTGTTAAAGAAGCAGCTGAACAGTCTAAAAGAAATATAATACCAACAGTTCATAATTCCATGAAAATTTCAGATATTTCTAAAATAAATGGTGATTTAAAACTATTATTAAGTGTTAATGAATGTCAAGTTACATTAAAAAGTATTTTACAAAATCATAGAGATTATGATACAATTATTATAGTGGTAGGTCCTGAAGGAGGATTTACTAAAGAAGAAGAACAAACTTTTATTAATAATGGCTATACAAGAATAAGTATTGGAAAAAGAGTTTTAAGAAGTGAAACAGCCGGTGTTGCTGTCTCTTCAATGATTAATTATGAATGGATGGTGTAAATATGGGAATGTTTAGTCAAAATGAATTATTATTAATGATTTTAGTTGTTAGTGTTTTATTAATTTTTATTGTTATATTAACAATTCTAGATATCAAAGAATATAAAAAAGAAAAAGATCTTTCATTAGACGATTTAAAGGATTTAGATAATACTGTTATTAATGAAAACATAGTAGACATTAAACCACTTGAAAGTGAAGCAATAGAAGTTTTAGAAGTCCCTGATGAAGAAAAAAGTGAAATATTACAAATAGATGATATTAACGAAAATATTGAACCTTTAAAGATTCAGGAAGAAAGAAAATATGAAGAAGATAATAATCAGTCAAATGTTAATATTATTGAAGAATTTGAACCACATAAATTATCATTAAATGAAGAATTAAATAAAATTGAAGAAACAATGGTTGATACTGATGAAAAACTAGAAAAAACAATAACAAGTTTTGAAGAGGAACAAGAAAGAACTGCTATTATTAGTTTAGATGAATTATTAAAACATAGTGATAACTTATACTCTCAAAATGAAATAACACAATATAATGATGATAATGCTCCAATATCTATTGATGAAGCGATAAATACTTTAACGAGTGATAATACAGTAAATGAAATTAAAGAAGTGGAAACACCTAAAGTATTAGAGGAAACATTAAAGGAAGAAAAACCATTATATACTCATAAAGAAGAAATGCCATTTATCTCAAGTATTTATGGAATTGAAAATGACTTGTCATTTGAAAATACAGCCAATTATGAAAAAATGGATCGAGCAAAAACAAATGAATTTATGAGAAAGTTAAAAGAAATGAACGAAAATAAATAGTTAAATAATGTCAAGATGATTTAAATAATCATCTTTTTTTGATATGATTAAATTAAGGAAGGTATTAATGACAAAGTTATATTTCTTTTATGGAGCAATGAATAGTGGTAAAACTACAAGAATATTACAATGTGCTTATAACTATGAAGAACAAGGTATGAAACCAATAATTATGAAACCTAAAATTGATACTAAGGGAAGTGATTATATAGTATCAAGAATTGGTTCTAAAAGAAAAGTAGATTTTTTAATTGAAAACAAAATGAATATCTATGATATTATTGTTGAAAAATATACCAATGTCGATTTATTAATTGTTGATGAAGCTCAGTTTTTAACAGAAAGACAAGTTAATCAGTTAATGGATGTTGTAATAGATTTACATATTCCTGTTATGTGTTATGGATTAAGAACTGATTTTAAGGGTAATAGTTTTCCTGGGGCTAAGAGACTTCTTGAAATTGCTCATGAATTAACAGAAATAAAAAATATATGTGAATGTGGTCATAAGGCTATGTTTAATGTTAGAATGATAGATGGTAAAGTACAAACAGAAGGTGATAGCGTAGCAATTGATGGAGAAGGGAAAGTCACCTATACAGCAGCATGTGCACGATGTTTTAGATTAAAAACACATCATAAATTTGATAATGATAAATAAAGGAGGGAATATGAAAATATCAAATATCAAAATTTCAAAAAAATTATTGTCACTATTAGTGGCAGGAGGCATTTCTTTAGTACCAATAAAGGGACTAGCAATAACAAATAACACATATAATCCTGGAACTTTTGTTAAAAAAATAGAACAGGATGAATCTAAAAAATATGGAGAATATATTGTTAAGAAAGGTGATAATTTATCAAGAATTAGCGAAAAAGTATGTAGTCATTTACGAATAGAATCATCAACAAAATACTGGCCTGTTTTAGCTTTTTTAAATAACTATCCTAGAATTATTGATGAAGGTGATATCATTATTTTTCCAAAAACTTTTGAAAGATTACAAGAGCTTTATGATAAACTAGATAAATCAGGATGGATTTCAAAATATAAGCAAAAATATAAAGTATATGGTTTAAAACAACCTAAAAAGAAATTGTCAATGGAAGCTGTTGGTTCACTATTATATGAGATATATGGTGATGATGTTTGTATAGATGAGGATTTAATCAATCTTTATTTAAAAGTTACAGGTCTTGATAATAAATATATCTTAACATCTAATTATAAAATGGATAATGAAACTCTCTATGCATTAACAGAATGGATGCCAACGCTTCAAGAACTTAATGAATATAGTGAGAAAAATAACCCAAAAACAAAATAATTAATTGGAAAATATCATAATTAATGCTATAATATTACTGGTGATAATGTGAAAAGAAAAACCTATATTATAGCTTTTTTATTTTTTATGGTTGATTTAATAAGCAAACAAGTTATTAGTCACGTCTTAGAATTAAATAAAAGTGTTCCTATAATAAACAATTTCTTTTATTTAACTTATACTAGAAATAATGGTGCAGCCTGGTCAATATTACAAGATAAAAGAATAACATTACTTATATTAACAGTTATTGTATTATATGTCATACATAAAAATATCAAAAATGAATATTTAAGTAATATTGAACATCTATCGTATGGTATGTTACTAGGAGGAATTATTGGGAATTTTTTTGATAGACTTACATATGGATCAGTGATAGATTTTCTTGATTTTTATATATTTGGATATAATTATCCAATATTTAATTTTGCAGATTGTTTTATTGTTGTTGGTATTATATTAATTATTATATATAATTTTAGAAAGGATTAAAAAATGAAGGAAATTGAAGTTTTTGTTGATAATGAAAGAATTGATATATATCTTGCGAAAAGTCTTAATATTTCAAGAAGTAAGGTACAAAAATTAATTAAAAATAAAAAAATATTAATTAATGGTAAAAATGCTACGAATAATTATCTAGTAAGTACGGGGGATATTATTAATGTTGATGATGACTTAGATTTTGATATTCATATAAAAGCAGAAGATATTCCTGTTGATATTATATATGAAAATGATGATTTATTGGTTATCAATAAACCAAGTGGGATGGTAGTTCATCCAGCTCCTGGTAATTATGAAGGAACTTTAGTTAATGCTTTACTTGGCAAATACAATTTATCAAGCAATAATTTAAGACCAGGAATAGTTCATCGACTTGATAAAGATACATCAGGTGTTATGTTAGTTGCTAAAAATGATGAGATACATGATATATTATCACGAATGATTAGCGAAAAAAAAGTTAAGAGAACCTATCTTGCACTAGTTTCAGGTGTAATAATAAATGATTCTGGAACAATAGATGCACCTATTGGAAGAGATCCTAAAAATCGTGAAAAAATGATGGTAACAGATATAAATAGTAAACATGCTATTACACATTTTAAAGTCTTAAAAAGACTAAAAAAACACACATTGATAGAGTGTATCCTTGATACAGGAAGAACTCACCAAATAAGAGTACACATGGCATATATTGGATATCCTATATTTAATGATTATGTTTATGGTAAAGAGAAGATAGATGAAGAATTTGGACAAATGCTACACTCATGGAAAATTGAATTTCATAATCCAAGAGATAATGAACTATTAAAATTTGAAGTAAAAGCACCAAAAAGATTTGATGAAATAATAAGGAGTATAGAAAATGAAGAAAATATTTAGTTTTATTATTTTAATTGCCTTAGCAATTGTACTATATAAACCCATAAAAAATGCTTTAATAAAAACACCAGAAAAAGAGAAATTTGTCTATGAAGATATATTAAATAATACAAATGAAAACAATATTGATATAGAAAGATTAACTATTTATGGTAAACATCTTAATTTAACTTTTGATACTACGAAAGATTGTGTTTTAATCCTTAAAAATAATGAAAAGGAATTATCATATAAATTGGAAACAAATAATAATAAATTAATTTTAAGTAAGTATATTAATAATGGACTTAATCTTGAAAAATTGGAAGTAGGGGAGTATCTTGTATTATTAAAAGATAATGTTACTAATATTTACTATAACGTTTTAAATAAAACAGATTATCATGATAATCAATATTATACAATTACCAAAAATGGTAAAAATAATTTAATTACGTTTAAAGAAAATACTTTTAATAATAAAAAATATTTTACAATAAATGTTAAAGAAGAAAAATTACCTGAAAATATTTATGATATAGTAATAGATCCTGGACATGGTGGTGTTGATACAGGAGCTGGTAATGGTAAATATCATGAATCTAAATTTACTTTAGATTATGCCAAATCGTTAAAAGAAGAATTAGAAAAAATTGGTTTAAAAGTTAAAATGACCAGAGAAACTGATACTAGTATTGAATCATATGGTGAATCATCACGAACAGGAATACCTTACGAAGTAAAAGCTAAACTTATGCTTGATATACATTTAAATAGTTCTGGAAGTAGTAAACAAAGAGGTGTTGAAATATATAAAGCTAGTCATGATGATAACACATTTGCCAAAATTCTTGCTGATAGTATTCATGAAGAAACTGAAATACCTTATTCTAACAATCCGATGAATAAAGTTGATGATGGCATTTATATGCGTGTATATTCATCAAGAGATATTGAAAACACCAAAAAAGATGCAAAAAAATATAACTATGAGCCATATAATCTAGATGATGATGTAACATATTACTATTTTATTCGTGAAACAGGTGGTATAATGACTAAAGCATTCTCTGATGGAAGAAACCCTAAAAAGAAAGCAAATCCTTATCGTAATATGAATCAAGGTGTAGAAGCTTATTTATGCGAACTTGCATATATTTCCCAAAATGATGATTTAGAAATGGTCATTAATCATAAAGATAAATTTGTTAAAGCCTTAGTTAAAGCAGTTACAAAATATGTGAATGAATAGAAGAAAAAATCTTCTATTTTTCTTGATATAATATTTAATTTTCGTTATAATATAATATATAAAAAGTAGGTGGATGATGTATGAATGAAAATATAACAATTGACTTATTAAAAAAGAAAGTTAATACGTATATGAAAAAAGATTGGCCTATAATATTAAAAGCATACAATTATGCTAAGAAAAAACATTATGGTCAAAAAAGAGAGAGTGGAGAAGACTATATTATTCATCCCTTAACAGTTGCCTATATTTTATCTGGTATGAAAGCTGAATCATCTGTAATTTGTGCAGCCCTTATGCATGATTTAATTGAAGATACAGATGTAACATATGATGACATAGTAAAAGAGTTTAATAATGAAATAGCTTACCTTGTTGATGGAGTTACTAAACTTACACATCTAAATTTCAATAATAAAGATGAATTTCAAGCAAGTAACATAAGAAGGATTATAGTTAGTATAAGAGAAGATGCAAGAATTGTTATAATAAAATTGGTTGACCGTCTTCATAATATGCGAACAATTGAGTATAAAAAAGAAGAAAGAAGACAAGAAATAGCTCTTCAAACACTTGAAATTTATGTCCCTCTTGCTTATTACATTGGTGCATATAAAATTAAATGTGAATTAGAAAATATAAGTTTTATGTATTTAAAACCAACTGAATATCAAGATTTATCTATTAAATTATCAAAAATTTATAATGGTAATCAAAAAATGTTGAATAAAATGATAAATGATACCAAAAAAAGACTTAATGAAGAAGGTATAAAGTGTCATTTAAGAATTCGATATAAAGATATTTATAGTGTATATAAAAAAATAATTACAAATTCCATGGAACTAAATAATATTCATGATTTATTAGGAATTGAAGTAATAGTAAAAAATGTTAAAGATTGTTATCTATCACTAATGATAATCCATGATATGTATGTACCATTAAATTTTAAATTTAAAGATTATATTGTTAAACCAAAAACCAATATGTATCAGGCTTTACATACAACTGTTTTTGGTCAAAATGACCGTTTAGTTCAGTTTCAAATTAGAACCAAAGAAATGGATAAAATAGCAGAATTTGGATTAACATCATATTGGTTTAAAAATAAATCACTTGCTAAAAATAAAATGCAAAGTGATTTAGAAAAGAATTATCAGTTTTTTAAATCAATCGAAGAATTAGATTCAAGTATTGTTGATAATATAGAGTTTGTAAAATTAGTTAAAGAAGAGTTATTCTCAAGAAATGTTTATGTAAGAACTACTAGTGGAGAAGTATTAGAACTACCATTTAATTCAACACCAATTGACTTTGCTTATAAAATTCATTCAGATATTGGTAATACCATGATTGCGGCTGTTGTTAATGAAAAAATGGTCCCTTTTGATTATAAATTACAAAATAATGATCGTGTAAGAATTATTTGTGATAAAACTGTTGTTGTCGATCGTACAAATTGGATTTCCATGGTTGAGACAACACATGCTAAAAAGAAAATAATAGAATATCTTAAAGATAATAAATAATATGATATTTTTTGTCATATTATTTTTTGCATATAAAAAAGTTCATTTTAATAAAATTAATTGGTGAAAAAATGAATAAAATTAAAAAGAAATATTTATTTTTAATAATTATTGTTATTATTGGGGTAATAACCGGATTTATTTTTGCAAATATTATATCTAATAATGATCAAAAAATTGTATATGAAAAGATAACATATTTTTTTAATAACATAAAAGAAGATGTGCCTATTAAATATTGGAATAATTTATTATTTAGTTTAAAAAATAACATCATCTATTTAATACTAATAACCATTTTTGGATTATCAATAATAGGACTATTTTTTAATAATTTTATTTTATTTTTAAAAAGTTTTATTTTAGGTTTTATAGCATCATCAATAATTAATATATATTTATATAATGGTATTGTTTTAAGCATAATATATGTTTTTCCATTTATGATACTCAATTTGTTTACATATTTAATAATGATTGCTTATGCTAATGATTTCTCAGTTAAATTATTCTATTTATTATTTAAAAAAAAGGAATATCATTTTCATATAATTATAAAAAAATATTTTGCTGTTAGCTTAATATGTTTAATTTTACTTTTAGTAAGTAGTTTATATGAAACATTTATTACACCATTTGTATTAAAATTATTTAGTTTTCTTATTAAATAATTTTTTTATTTATTTTTATCTGTTTTTTTGGTATAATATCTTTTGGTTGGTGAGATATGAAAAAAGTTGTTATCGGTATGAGTGGTGGAGTAGATTCATCAGTAGCTGCAATCCTTCTTAAAGAAGCAGGATATGAAGTTATAGGATTATTTATGAGAAATTGGGATAGTACAATTAATAATGATTTTTTAGGTAATCCTAATTTAAATAACAATATATGTCCTCAAGAAGAAGATTATAATGATGCTCTTGCTGTATGTAATAAAATTGGTATACCTTTACATCGAGTTGATTTTGTTAAAGAATATTGGGATTATGTATTTACTTATTTTTTAGATGAACTAAAAAATGGAAGAACACCAAATCCAGATATTATGTGCAATAAATATATAAAATTTGATTATTTTATAAGAGAAGCTAAAAAATTAGGAGCTGACTATATTGCAACTGGACACTATGCAAGGATTAAGGATGGTTATTTGTTACGTGCAATAGATGATAATAAAGACCAAACATATTTTTTAAGTCAATTAACAAAAGAACAATTATCTAATGTTTTATTTCCAATAGGGGATATGGTAAAAAGTGATGTTCGTGATATTGCTCAAAAATATGATTTAATAACTGCAAAAAAGAAAGATTCTACTGGTATTTGTTTCATTGGTGAACGAAATTTTAAAAAATTCCTAGAAAATTATTTACCTAATAAAACAGGCGATGTTATTGATATCGAAACAAAGAAAAAAGTAGGGGAGCATAATGGTTTAATGTATTACACAATAGGTCAAAGAAAAGGACTTGATATTGGTGGATATAAAGACAAAATGTTTGTTGTTGGGAAAAATCTTGATAAGAACATTTTGTATGTTTCTTTTGGTGAAGATAATCATTATTTAATATCAAATAGTTGTCTAGTAGATAATATTAATTTTAACTGTGATTTAAGGCCTAGTGAATGTAGCGTTAAATTTCGTTATCGTCAAAGTGATATTAATGCTAAATTAGAATACTTACAAGATGGTAACATTATTGTTCGATATAATAGTGCCAAAGCAGTTACTCCTGGTCAAGCATGTGTATTTTATTTAGGTGAAAAATGTCTTGGTGGAGGAATAATTAAAGAAGTAAGATTAAATGATGAAAAATTATGGTATTTACTTTAAAATTTGATTTACAAAATTTGTCATATATATTGACAAAATAATATTTAATGCTAAAATAAATTGTAGGAGGGCTTTATGAGCAAAATAAATGATATATTACAAGAATTAGGAGTATCGAAAGTTAGATTAGCGAAATATTTAGGTGTATCAAGACAAATGTTATATAATTATCTTGCATGTGAAAATCTTGAAGATTGGCCTAGTGAAAAAGCAACAAGATTAATGCAATTACTAGATATTAAAACTTCAGATGAAATTGATAATATTGTTGTTGATGGAGACTATATTATAAAAATTGATAATAAATTAAATGAGGGAGTTAAAGTTGCTTTATCTACAGGAAATTTTGGCGATTTAAAGGGATTTAATCGTAAAGAAATAGAAGTATTAAGTGATATTACAACACTCTTAAAAGACCGTTTAAAAGATGATAAAACCAAAGAAACGTATAATACTTTTATCTATTTATATCATTTCTTACAAAGCATGGAAACGAGTAAAGAACTAAAGTATTTATTAGGTTTTGTTTCCAAAATGTATGGTTTCACTAATCCTCAAGAATTTATTTATAATGAAGATCAACAAATACTATTTGAAAGTATAATGTATAGTGGATTTACTTTGTATAATAATGGGGGAGCTTCAACAAGAAAAGTTAAAGATCAACATGAAAAATTTGTAAAAGATATTGAACAAAGACATGAAGAAAAATTATCAAGAACACAAGAATTAAATAGTGTTAAAATGCAAGCTTTAAAAGAACTTGGATATACTGCAATTACTGAATCAAATGCTAAAGAAGTTTTTGAAAAAATAGCAGAGATTCAAACAAGAAAAGTATAAAAAAGGAGTAGAGTGGGTGACTATAATGATATTAGAAACGTTTACTGATACATGGAATTTTACATTTTTAATTGCTGCATCAATATCTGTATTAATAGGATCATTTATTACAATTAGAAAAATGAAAAAAGAAGAATTTCAAAAAAGACATGAAAAAAGAAATCAATCTGAGAATTTAGAAAATACAATTACAGTTGATACATTAGTAAAAAAAAATAAAAACAACTAAAAGAATGTATAAATAAATATTGATAGCATGATTATACTATTAATATTTTTTTATTGTAAAAAAAGAACTTAACATAATATATATTATAAGAAGTAAGATTTTTTTATTAATTTATATTATTTTTTATATATTTTATATGATATATCAATATTTTTATAATTAAATGTATTATTTAATATTTTTCTTATGATTAAATCTTATCCTAGATTAACATTTATCCATCTTTTGATATCTCGATTCGTTTTATGAATTACATTTAATATTTAAATCTTATTCGAGATTAACATTTATCCATCTTTTGATATTTCGATTCGTTTTAGAAATTATATTTAATAATTAAATCTTATTTGAGTTTAACATTTATCCATCTTTTTATATTTCAAATTGTTTTAGAAATTGTTTTTAATATTTAAATCTTATTCGAGATTAACATTTATCCATCTTTTGATATTTCGA
>CAMVLU010000017.1 GCA_947168405.1 uncultured Clostridia bacterium | reverse complement strand
GAATTTTTTTAATTGATCTTTATCTTTTATTATTTCACCAAAACAATAAAGCATTGAATTATTTAATAATGAATATTTTTCACAAAATACATATATTTTATTATCATATATTTCTATTTTTGAAATATGTGGAATAAATAACTTATTCATATTTTTATAATCATTATAGATTCTATTAATTTTTTTTAATTTACTTTTCATTTTAATAAACATCCTTTTCCTTTCAATTAATTAGTTACATCATAATAATAACTAAATTCTTCGTCTTTTAAATTATCTAATGCATAACTATTTGTTTTCTCATATAAGTCATAATATATATTTCCGTATATTTGATTTGTTTCGTAATAACTCCATAACTTATGATTTAAAACCATACATAATTCTGTTAAATATTTATAATTATCTTTAAATTCATTAAATACTTTATTATAAGTATTTTTTATTGCATCTATTCCAAAGTTTTCTGCAATACTAAAATCTTCCCAAAACGTTGTAATAGGTTTATAACCAAATTCTTTTTCAATATTCCATTTACTTATTTCCACTTTATCCCCCCTTAATTTATAAAAAAATAACATAACTATTTAAGTTATATTATTTTTACATTTTCTTTATTTTTTATTATTTTCTGCAATAATAGCTATATTAAACTCTTTTGATATTTTTTCTAATGTTTTTATATTATAAGTTGTTGTACCAGCTTCATAACCTTGTATTTGTCTTTGACTTCTACCTAATACTTTAGCAAATTCTTTTTGAGTTAAACCTGTCCATTCACGAATTACTTTAATAAATGTTCCAGCATCATAATCATTTAATTTTACTTTCATATTCATCACCTAAAATTTATAATTAAATATGAATTTATTATATTAAGAAAATTATGAATAAAATTAAAAAGTGAAACCTAATTTTATATTCAAATTTTATTATTTACAATTATTAATTTTTTATTATTGTATTAAATTCATTTTATTTAAATGACGTCTTAATATCTCATTATATATTGTATAACTATCAAAAAGTTCATCTAAAGTCTTGAATTGATGTATTTTTTTCTCTGGATAGGATAAAGTTTTAATCTCGTATAAACCGTTTTTTTCCTCTATAATATATTCTAAACAATATAATCTAAACTTTATTTTTTTGTTCTTATTAAATTCATTTAAAAATTCACTATACAACATATTCTTCACCCTAATTCAAAATATTACATCTTAATTATATCACATTATTCTACTTATTTTTATTAATTACATCATATGAATCATCAGATAGCATTTCATAAAATTTTTCTGCTGCTCTTTCTGAATTTTTAGATAATCGTCTAAGTGCATTTGACAATTTGTCACAATTTTCATATTTTCCATAGATAAAATAATTTTTCAATATTTTTAATTTAATTTTATTTTTATTGTTTTTTAAATAATTATTTTTATAACTATTTTTATATATTGACAAAGATATTTCGCCAATTAAATCTTCTAAGGTTATCTTATCTAATTTTCTATTATAATTATTCAAATTATAATCATAGTTATATAAAGCATGATTAACAATTGCATTTAAAATATAATTATCTGTTTTTTCTAATTTATCTAATATCATTTTATTTTCAAATGCACTTTCAAACCCTACATTAGATATATTATTTCTTCTATCAATATCTAAAAAGATATTATTTAATTTTTCAATACTTTTATTAACTTCATTTTTTGATAGTTGTATATCTTTATTAATAGAAAATATTTTTGTTTTTATTTCTTTTGTTAATTTTCTTATTTCTTTACCTAAATCATTTCTAGGAAGTGAACCAAATTTAATATATTTTTTGTCCTTTTCTCGAATTGTAGAAAGTAAATATCCAAGCCTTATAATATCTTCTTCTAAATTTAAATTAGAAATATTTCTTAATGTAAAATTATTATCTTTTGGATTAAAATATTTTTTTAATTCTTCTAAATCTTTATTAATTTGTATTATTGCAGGTTGATATAATTTTTGTCTTTCTATTGTGAGAGAAGTTAATCTCTTAATAAAATTTCGTTCATTATCTTTTAATTTTAATTTAATTTTATAATCAACTTTATTATTTTGATATTTAAAACTTTTATTTTTTTCTATCCATGCAATATGAAAATGATAATTATTTTCTCTATCTGAATGAAGAGAAACAATCCATTCTAAGTTTTTCTTTGGATCATCATAACCACAATAATTTAAAAATCTTGGCATAATTTTAGTTGCAACTTCTTTTTGTAATTCTTTAATATTAATATTTTCATCAACATAATCTTGATATAAAGATAGAACAGCTAAATTTGTATTGCTATTAATTAAATACTTAGACCATTTTTTTTGCATGTTTTCTACCATATCATCTTTTATAAATGTTCCATCTTTAAGCATAGCCATTTCTTCTCTTTTCATTTTATTTCTTTCCATTATATCATCAGATTTTTTTTCTCCCATAAAATACCCAAGCATTGATGAATGTGCTTTACTTTCGTTCCTACTATAATTATAAAACCCACAAATATATTTTGTTAATTCCTGCTTATAATGTTCTTTATCTTTACATTGAACATAACGAGTTTTACCATTTTTAATTCTCTTATAAATTCTTAAATCATTTAAAGGATTATTAACCGCATAATATGGCATATCTATAAACACTACTTTTGAATCCACAATCACTTCCTTTATAATAAAAACAACTAGATTTCTCTAATTGTTAGTTTTAATCATCTAATATTTCTATATCATTAAACATAAATCTTATCTTATCTATTTTTTTATCCGTATGATAATGTCCACAATACCATTTTTTATATTTAACTTTATTTTCTATCTCATCTAAAAAATATTCCGTAGAATTATCTACTTTTGATTGATCTATTCCACTTAAAAACATTTCTCTAGGTAGATATTTATAAGGACAAGTGTGAGATAAAATAATATCTATTGTATTATTATTTTTACTTAAAACATTTAAAACATGTTTTTTAGTTTCTTCACTTGGTTGTTCACTTGGATACCATCTATATCCATGAACTAATCTAAATTCCTTATCAACAGAATATGCACCACCTATAACAAAAACTTTGTTATTGTTAAAGTCATATATTTCTCCATCTTTTGCAAATAAAATGTTTGGATATTCTTCTTCATAATAAACTATACCATTATGAAATTTTTTTGTTTTATAACTTTTAATATTTTCTGGTCTTTCTTCATGATTACCATGAATACAAAATAAAGTAATAGGCATTTGTAAAAGACTATTTTTCAAAATATAATCAGATTCATTTGCATAATAATTTATACCTGCATCACCAAGTATAATCATAATATCATCTAATTTAGTTTTGTATTTATAACAAAAATCAAAAACATCATTAAAATCGGCATGCTTATCTCCTGTAATATAAATCATTCATTTCACCATCCAATATAAATTATATAGTGTAAACAAATAAATGTCAGCATCTGTTTTTATATTTCTAAATCATTTGATAAGTCATATACTCGTTTATCTAATAATTTTTCATCAATCAAATACTCAATAAGTGTTTCCCAAATTTCTTCAAAATCCGGTTTATTATCAATTCCTTCAAGAGATTCATAAGCAATTTTCAAATCTTTCTTACCATTAATCATTGTAGTAAAATCACCTATTGAACGACCATCATATTCTAAAACTTTTTCTATTTCTTCTTTAGATATTTTATTATCTCTAATTATTAAATAACAATCTAATAAATCTTTTACCCTTCTAAAAACATGCTCATTTGATAAACTGTATAATTTATCTCCTAACATTTTATTAAAATCAGAATATTTAATATTTACGTCATTAACTAAACATTCTATATAAAAAGGATTATCTTTTATATCCATATCTATCTTTGTAAATACCGAACCATCTTTATCTAATACTTTTAATCCCATTGATTTTCTTTCAGCAGGTTCTCTATAAACTACAACATTATAATCTGGATCAACATTTTTTACAGCTTTATCAATCAATTTAATTATTTTATCTCTATCATATTCTGATACCCAATTGGCATCAATATCAATAGTTTTTCTATTTACTTCTAAATCTGGATTATTAATATACAATAAATCTTTTAAAGCTAATGCTCCTTTAAAAACAATTGGTGCATTTTCTTTTGAAATTTCTTCAACTATTCTATATAAAGTTCTTTCTATATTCTTTTTATGATTCATAATATTTTTTCCCTTCCTCTGAAAACCAATTAAATCTTTTTAATAATCTCTTTGGAGGATTTAATCCTTCATAAGAATCATTATGATCACAATAGTAATTAGCTAGTGTTTCAAGTAGAATCTGTTGATCAGAATTTTTATCTTCTAATAATTCAACGATAGTTTTTTCTATTGGAACAACTTTTATTTCATGAAAATATTCAAACGGAATTTTAGATAAATCATCTACTACATGACATTTTAAATATGGAAGATTATAATCTTTTGTCGAATATATTTCAATATTTTTTCTAAATCCGCCATTAGAATATCCAAGTAAATCTGCAACACTCTTTTTACAAACAATACAATCTTTATCTTTTAATAATATTTTAAATACTTCATAAAAACTTACATGTTCACAATTATCTAATGTATATGCATAATCGTAAATATCCTTGTTCATAGATAATCCATCCTCCTTTTTCTACATAGATTATATCATATTTATAATTTATTCACAAATTATAGTTATCAAAAAAATAATTTTGTTTTTATTTAATCTCTAATTTTTTACATATTAATTCTAACATAGAAACTATTTTATCATTTTGAATTTTATCTTCTTCAATTCCCATTTGTTTTATTATACCTAATTCTAATAATTCTACAAGTAATTGATTAATGAAACTATAATTTGATTCTTTAAATTTTATTTTTAATAAATCATCTAAGTCAGTTGGAATTGATATACTTCTTCTTACAAAATTTTTTTTATTCATTTATTAGTCCATTATACCATTTGAATATGGATTATTTCTTGCCATATATTCACAAAAACATTTATCTTCTTTTTTATTTAAATTCTCATCAAACTGCATATTAACAAAAAATTGTTCTTGCAAATTTTTCATCAAAAATTGATTATGATTTAATTTATTTAATTTAGAATTTATTTCATAAAATAATTCCTCAAAATAACTTTTTTCTTCATAAACTTTAATACATTTCCTTACTGCCTGTGATCTATTTTTATATTTATTTTTTTGCACAATTTTATCTAATACTTCAAACTCATCTTCATCTAATCTTACACTTAATGTTTCCACCAATTTCCTCCTTGTCCACTGAAAAATAATAAAAAATAATATAGAACAGGATATTAGAATGCACCACCAAATTACTAAAATCCTTATTTTATAAGGATTTTTAGCAATTTTTTGTGCACCATTGACCATTTTTGCACTTGCAAAAATATTACAAATTGGTAGTTTTTACTATTATTTGTAATGCAAAATCAATTAAAACCCTTTAATAGCAAGGTTTTAAACGCATTACAATTGCATACATTTAATTATTTTTCTGTTTTTTTTCTATCAATTCTTTTTTTATATTTTCTATCAATTTTTTCTAGTTCTTGTTTATATTCTTTTGATAATCTTAATACTTCAGCTATTACTAAATTTAATCTTTTTTCTTTATTTATAGTTGAAATAATTGTTTTATCTATAAGATTTTTAGTCGTAAAATTTTGTTCTAATTTATATGATAAAAAATTAAATTTTCCTATTCTATTATCATAAATTAATGTTATATTTTCTATTTTTTTCTTATAAGTTAAATTTAAAAATTTTATTCTTTCTACATTATTATTTTTGGAATAATAAACATCAAATTCTACTTGATAATGATTTTTTATATCATTTAATTCTTGATTATACTTTTCTTTTTTTTCATCTTTTTCTTCTAACTTATTTTTTAAATTTTCTTGATTCATATCTTCTATAATTTCTATATTCTTCATCATCTAATTCTACATTTTTAAATATATAATTTCTAAATATTCTAACAATGTCATATTTATTTCTAAATCTTTTAGTCATACTTTTATCATTTATTTTTGATAAATAATTATGTATATAAACAACTTTTTTCTCTGGATCTATTTCAACTAATAGACTTGTCATTTCTTCATTCATAATTCTAATTCTTCCTTTCTTTTTTCTTCTTTTTTTTCAATATTTTTTTCTAAATTTAAATTAATATATTCAAAATTTTTTTCTAACTTTTCTCTATTTTCCATTAAGGCATTATTTAAATCTTTACAATTATCATCAAAATTATTTATTAAAGAACAAGAAAAAGAATCAACATTTATATCTGTTAATTCTTTATCAACTAATATTTGGTAATATAATCCTGTTTTGTCTTTATCAAAAGCTAAAACTAACAATCCTTTATAATTAAATTCCTTAACTATTTTTATAAGTCTTTTGTAATTTGATACACCATTTAAAGCAACTGTTTTAACATCTTTATTAATTGTTTCAAGTGATAAAGAATCTATAATACTTTCAGTAACATAAATTATATTATTATCAGAATCTTTGAGTAATTCTTCATTCCATAAATAACTTGTTCCCTTTGATTTTAATTTTAAATCACTATTTACTCCTCTTGCAAAATATGAATTTTTGTTTATAGGAAATATAATCATCTCTTTATTCTCATCATATCCAACATTGTATTTTTCTAGTAAACTTTTATCTATTTTTCTATTTTCTAAATAATTAGTTTTAAATATATTTTTTTTACATTTTTGATAATAATTGGTAAAATCAATTGTTTTGTAGTTATTGTCATTTCTTTCAATAACATAAAATTCTTTTTGGTAATCGGTATTAATATTTGGATATAAACTCTTTGCTATTTCTATTTGTTCAGGAAATGAATCTATATTATAATCTATACCAATTAATCCAAATAAATCATAAGTTGCTCCACAAGCAAAACACTTACATATATTATATCTTCCACTATAACTCATACTTGGATGATTATCATTATGATTTGGATTCAAACAATTAAATGGTTTTCTTAAACTTCTAATATTATGATATTTTAAAAGATAATCAGCAAGAAGTGGTTTGTATTTATCTATATCAGTTCTATTTTGATAACTCACTTTCTTCCTCTTTTACCTTTTCATGAAAGTTTTTATCTTCATATAAAGTTTTTTTACTATATGTTATTTTAACAATATCTTCATAATGTAAATCCATATTTCTTCCATAATTCGTTTCAAATTTTTCTCTATCTAAACGATTATCTATATACCAAGTTGATAAATATGATGAATTATAATTTCTTTTAAGAACATCAGCTTTATACTTTAAAGTTTGTTCTATTCCATTTATATTTATAGTTAAATTAACTGTCGAACATCTATCATCAATTGAATTTACAATATCTCTTATTTTATGAAAAATATGATTTTTATTATTTTCAATACTTTTTAATATTTTTCTTTTCTCATCTATTATTTTTAAAGATTCTAATATGTAAGAAGTATTAGATAAAACATATTCTCTTGATGCCCTTTCTATAAATTCGTTTTTATTTGTTAAATAATCTAATAAATCATCAGCTTTTTCTGTTTTATAATCATTAATTTCAATATCTAATGTTTTAGATGTTATTCCATTCATAAAATCTGTTATAACATCCTCATCACTCAACAATTCACTAATTTCTATATCACTTATATCAAATAAATTATCTACATCATCAATAGTTATTAATTCCTTTATTCTTTTATTTACTTCTTGTGATATATTCTTATATAAAGTATATGACATATACTTTTCAGAACTAGCATAATCAAAGCCTAATATATCATTTCTAAGTGTATATTCTAAATCATATAACTTATCATTTTCTTTATCATATATTCCAGCATATTTAAATGCAGATTTTAAATCAAATAAATTACCACCATAGTTATTTAACATATACAGTATATCTAATTTTTGATTATACTGAATTTTATTTATCATTGCTTTGGATTTTGTTCCATAATTGATTACAACACTAGGTTTACTACTTTTTAAAAAATCATAAAATTCTTCTTTCAATTAATCCTCCTGTAATTTTAATTTATCTATAGTTTCTTTTAAAATTACTATTTTTAATTTCAAAATAGCTTTGTCTATCTCATTTAATTCCTTGTCGTATTTTTTTTCTAATTTTAATATTTCTTTATCAAATGAAATAATAATATTTTCTATATTTTTTATTCTTGTTTCATATTTTAAAACCTTGTTTTGAAGTTCTTGCATTTCATTTATTAACTTATCAAAATTCATAATTAATTTCCTTTTCAAACACGTAATCTCTGATATTAAATTCTATTAATTCATCATCCGTAAAACCTAATTTTTTAAAAGTATCAATCATATCTGGATAACTTTCTATATGAGAATCAATATAACTAATACACGCATTAAGCAATTCTTCAATTCTTTTTCTATCTTTCATCTGTTATTCCTCAAATTAAATATACAATTCATTCATTGCTATTTTTTCTTTTATTGTATCTTCTTTTTCTTGAATTATATTTTTTTGATATTGTCTATCAAGTTGATTTAAAAAATGTCCCAAATCTTCTAATTTACAAAAATGATTTGATCCACCTGTCCAATCTTTATCATGTTCCATTGTTCGATATAAAACATTATCTGCCCATTCATTTTTCCATGTCCTCACATCACATATAGATACATAGTAAAATCTATTAGTATATTTACTTTTCATTACACAAGAAAATTCATAATAACCTCCATTGAAGGAATATAATTCTACACCACACTCATTACCAATTTCTTTTAAAGCATTTTTATATTTCGTTTGAAAAGAGATATAATCTTTAGAATTATATCCCCAATCTTCGTCAAATTTATGATTATAATATTGATTAATTAATTTAGATAATTTATTCATATTAATTTTAAATCTCCAATCCATCATTTTCAATATTTCGATCTAGTTGAAATTCAGTTTCTCCTAAATATAAAGACTTACATTCTTCTGAATCTTGATAATTAAAATAATGTTCATCTATATCTTCATCTAAAAAATAATCATTTAATCCATTCAAATTACTTTTTATTTTATTACATTCCTCTTTATATTTATTTTCTGCTATTTCCAAATTTGGTGTTGCTAAGATTATATTAATTGATCGATCTCCATAATAAGATTCTTCCGAATAAACAACATATACCTTATTTTTAATTAAATTATGTTTCTTATTTATATAGTTATCAACATATTGATTATATAAATTAACTTTTAAAAATTCTAATTCATTATATTCTTTTGAAAAATCAGTAACTTCCCTTGCTTGTAATGATGTAACAGTATCTATAGCATCTTTTATACCATCTTTAATAGGAACATTATATTTTTTTATTAATTCATCATATTCAGAATTTTTCTCGTAATTAAATTCAGTAATAAGTTCTTGTTCAATAATAGATATATCTATATGATAACTATTATATTTCCCATTTTCATATAAAGAAAAAGAATTATCGTCCTCCTCAACGATAAATCCATCACTATAATCATCTTTAGCAAAATCTAATTTATCAAAATCAACTTCCCATTTAACTTGTTGCACATAATCTTTTAGTTCTTTTACTGCTTGTTCTTTTGATGTTGTTGCAAAAATAATTTTATTTAATTCCTCATCATTCCAAACACTATTATCTGTAATTATATAAATTTTCTCTTTTTGCATTTCATCTCCCTTCTAAATATCAATATTTAAATTTTCCGGTATTTCATGTAAATCATTATTATAAAGAATATCTTCATTTATTAAACGAAATATTGAATCTTCAAGTGTATAAGATAATTCCTCTAACAAATTTTTATCATATTTACAAAAAACTTTATCATCACCTATATTTGAATCAACCCAGTCAAGTTCTTCAGCAACTAATACATATTTAGCTATTTCTCTAATAGTAAGTTCGGATAACTTCTTTTCTTTTAATTCGTTATATATATCTTGAAATTCATAAAAACTATTTGAAATCATATTTCTAAATCACCTTTTTGTAATTTTTTATCATAATAGTCAGCAATGCAATCTCCCCAATCTGTTTCACAAAGAAAAGATTGTGTTGATTGCCAATCAACAATATCAAATACATCAGTAGCAATTTCTTCAATTAGTTTTTCATCAAAATCTTTAGCTTCAATTGTATAAACAATTCCATTTTTTTCGTATTCGTAAAAATATTCTTCATATTTTAATTCATTTCTTACTTCTTCTTTAATAGAATTTGCTGTTGAAAATCCTCCATCTTTAATTAATTTATCTTTATTTTCATTAACATAATCAACTAATAATGGTTCTTTACTAAAACCACTTTCTGCTACATAACAAATTTCGTCTGGATCATTTTTAAAGGTGTTATAATCTTTATAACAATATCCATTGAAAGTTCCACCTGATATGTATGTTAATTTATTATTATATTTTGATTTTAAATCTTTTATTTTTGCAATACTTCCAACATCAGCTATATAAATATCTTCAAAATTATTCTCATACATATAATTAGTACTCATTTTCATAACCGCCGACTTCTACTGGTTCAATATATTCACACATAATAGCAAGAGCTTCATCATAACTTTTGGACTTAAAAATTCTTTCACTCATCTCATGTGCTTCTTTTTCATATCCAGCCTTTTTTAAAGATTTACTACATATACCTATTAGGTTATATACATTACCATCTGCACCTATTATTGCAGCTTTTGGCTTATCATTCTCCATTACAACTCATCTCCTAAATTAGATTTTACTATGCCATAAAGTTCTTCGTTAATCCACTTAATTGTTTCTGGATTTAAATCTTTTTCTTTTAATATTTTTAATTTATTTTTTAAAATCTTTTCTCCATCTCTCAAATATGAAATATCTGGTTGTTCCCAATAAGAAGAATAATCATCCAATAGTTCATATTCATAAGGAATATATCCATTTTCTTGAGCATCTTCTAAATTTTTATAATTATAATTTTCTACTAAGTTATTAAATAATTCTTTCCAGGTTTCATTATCTAAATCTACTTCTACTTCTTTTATAAATCCATAAGAATCATTTCCACCATTTTTAACTTGTTCTTTTATAAAATCTAGTGCATTTTGTTTATTGAATTCTATTCCATATTCACTACACCACAATCCATTGCACAAATCAGATTTACAACAAAATTGATTATTATTTCTACAATCATAAAGATCCTTTTGATTATTTTTATCAAAAATAAATCCTACATTAAAAAAATAGCATATCTTTTTCATAGTAATTGATTCTCCATTTCTTTTTTTGAATTTTTACCATTTATATTTATAAATTCATCTTTAATATCGTAGTCTTTAATATATCTATAATAATTCATAAGCATTACAAAATCTCCTTCATCTATTAAATCACGACGTCCTACTTTACCATTAGAATCAATATCTTCTAACGCAACTCCACCTCTTATTTTATCTGTATCTGATTGATAAACTTTTAATCTTCCTCCGTTATTTATATCAATTTCTATTGTCTTATTATTCATTTTTTACCTTTATTTTCAATAATTATTTGTTCTATTCTAAATAAAACACATGCTTCTTCAGGACAATTATCATGATTCGGGCATATTCCACAGTAATTATATATTTCTTCTAATATTTTAGCTTTCAAGTGTTTTCTCCATTTCAGGTATTATTTCAAATCTATCTATACCTTCTACTAAAGCTAAACTTTGTCCATTATCCCATTTCATTTGAATTTGACCTTCATCATCAATAAAATCAACTGTACCTAGTGTTCCAGATGGTACACCATATTCATCTTCCATATACAATAATTTAATTCTTGTTCCTTTTGGATATTTCTTTTCAATTATTTCTTTTTTCATAAACCTCCCTATTTTTATTAATAAATTTTAAAGTTTCTCTATATTCTTCTTCTCTACTACACCTTTCCGATACAACACAACAAGAGTAGAAAAAAAGAATAATTAGACTAATAATTATTCCTATCACAATATATATAAACATAATTTATATAACCTCCACTTCAGCACTTTTTTCTATACTTTTATTTACATCATTAAATACTTCTTTAATATTACTATCAAGACCAAATTCAAAATCTAAATATTTATCATACAAATATGATAATACATTATCATTATTTAATAGAAAATTTATTGATTTAGTATCTAAAGTATTTAAATCACATCCCGGTACAAGCGAATCAACAAATTCACATTTTATTGCTGTCTCAAAAGAATGTTTTATTATTTCTGCTGCACATAAATCTAATAAATCTCTACAATAATTTTTATATTCCTGTTTAACCTTATCATATAATTTTTCTTCTTCAACTATTCTTTCCATAATTTACTCAATTCCTTTTTCTAAACTCTTTATATCCAAATTAAAATATTCATCAAATAATTCCCATAATTTATTTAATATTGCTTCATCAGACATATTTATATTAAACCAATCAATTTCTTCAATTTCATCATCCCAACGATTATATTCTGTTTTATACCCATATTCCAGCCAAACTTCTTTATTAGAGTAATGTAACTCCAAACAATATCCAAAACTTCTGACTCTTGCAACTGTATATGAACATTCTTCTTTAATTTCTTTAGGATTTGTTATCATTTCACTTTCTAATATACCATATTTTGAAAATTTTACATTATTTAAATTTAAATCTCTATATCTATCATCTATTCCTAATGTGTCCAATAACTCATCTCTTAACTCTGTATATTTATCAAAATATTTAGAATAATTATCAAAGTCTTTTTTTGGCACTTTATGTTTTTTTATAAAATTATCTGCTCTATTTAACCAATAACTATCTTTCTCACCCATTTTGAGTAATTCGTTTATGGTCCAACCATTCGCATATATTTCATTATAATCTAAAACTTCTTTATATAATTCTTTTAGGTCATCAGTTATAAAAGGTTCAATATATTCTAACATACAAAAATCTCCGTAATCATATTGTTTTCTAAACTCTTTTAAATCTAATTCATATAATGGTAGTTTAACTTTTGTTTTCATAACTTAATCCAACCTCATTATATATATTAATATTAGTATAATCTTTTCTATCCTCTTTTAGATTATTAAATATAAAATCTAACCTGTTATCTTTAGAATATTCTTTATATTTTTCATAAATATCTGATAGAAGAATTTTAAATTTTGATTTTAATTCTTTAAGATTCATATCTTCTACATTTACTAACCTATATTCAGCAGCACTTTCACCAATTAATACATAATTACCATTTCTATCATAAGCTGTAACATAAAATTCTCTTGGATAAAGATAACCACTTAATCCAAAGAAAATAGAAAATTTATCATCTTTTACTGCATAACCACCATGTCCCATGTGATCGATTTCGTCATTCTCATACAAACGTACAAAATATCCTTTATTCTTAAAAAATTCGTAAAATATTTTTTCTAATTCTTTTTCTTGTTTATAAAACATCATTGCTTCTTCCATTCTCCCTCCGTATATTTAATAATTAATTTCTAAATTGTTATTTTTAATTTTTTCTTTTACTTCCTCTAATAAATTATTAGATATTGTTTGAAATCCAAACCAAGCAAGTAAATTCTTATTCTTATAACCAAGAATTAAAGGATCTTCTTTTTCATATTCATCTCCAAATAATTCTTCAATGGTTGTATTTTTTTCTATAATAATTTTTCCAAGCAACTTATTAATCTCTTGTTTATTATTATCATAAAAATCATTTGTATCATCATAAAAAGTCATTCCCTTAACTTTTTTTGAATTACAATTATATGTTTTTATTTTTTCCATTTCTTCAAATAACTCATCCGAGTTTTCATAATTATTTTCAATATAGTAATTTAATACTGAATTTCTTAAATTACTATCTCCTTTTATTTTTTCTAAAATTTCATTCATTTTTAATTACCTTTTTTTACATAAAAATAAATTGAGGAATCAAGAGCTTCACATATATTTAACATATCAAATAAATCTGGATTTTTTATTATTCCATTTTCAATATCTTCTATTGTAAAAATACTAACATGTGAATTTCTTGCTAGTCTTTTCTTTGACATTCCCCACGATTTCCTTTCTTTTTTTATTTCTTCTCCAAGATTGTCAATCCAGTTCATTTTCTTCCTTTCATTACATATAAAAAGAACTATCAATTAGTTCCTATCATTAAAATCTATAAATTGTAGAGCATCTAACAGTTGTCCTTCTGAATTTTCTAATCCTAGATGAAGATGTGGTCCAGATGACCTTCCTGTTGTTGATGTTATCCCAAGTAAATCTTTCTTTTTTACTATACTTCCTTCTGAAAGATAAGAAGGAACACTTCTATATTTAATATGATAATAATCTACTGTTAAATCATTATCACATTTAACTTTAACATAATTACCAACTTGATTACCTGAATCTTTAAATGGTAAATCATTATTTTGTGTATTAGTTATCTTTGATATTTTTCCATCACAAATACTATAAAACTCAGTTCCAATTGGAACTGAAAAATCCCAACCAGAGTGAAAATTCACTTGTGCTTGTTCTTCTTCAGATAATCCAAAGTTAATATTACGATTTTCAAATACAATAGATGTAACTAAAAAATCTGTTTTTAATGGAAAACTAAAAGGTAAAGGATAAATAAATTCGTCATATTCATTACTATCCACTACCTTTTCTCCATTTACATTACATAAATCTATTACATCTATTTCTATTCCATTTGAATTTATCCCACTTAAAACATTAAAAGTTGGAAATTCTAAATTATTTTCAATATTTTTACAAATAGTTTTTATAGGAATCATTTGTTTTTCTTCTTTATCTAAATTAATAAGATAAGCATCTTCCCACTCTTTCATAGATAAAGTAGAAGTATCAAGAACATTATATTTTCTTTGAAGATAAAATACTAATCTTTCAAGGGTTACATATCCATTATTAATTAGATATTTATTAAGTAATTCTCTATATCTACTTGCATAAATTTGATTGTTCAAAACATAAGAATTTACATTAACTGTTGGTGTTTTATTTTCAGCAAACTGTTTTCCTGCTACTATTCCAATTATTGCTATTAAAATAATACCTATAAAAAAAACAGTAGGAAGAATTGGAAGTAGAATTAATAAAATCTTTTTCTTCATATGTTATTTTTCATCCATATTATATTTAGGATATTCTTCTAACTCTCCCATATAATATTGTTGTAATGGCGTTGCAAAGACACTTATTCTTAACCTATTTTTATTAGTTATATTTACAAGAAATTGTCCTTGATTACATTTACTTAAAAATGCTTTCTGTGTTTCTGTAAGTGGTGTATTGGTATAAATTTTTTCTATTGCTTGAATATCATTGTCTTTTAACATTCCAGTTACTTGATATTGGCAATTACCAAATATACTTGATGCATATCTTAATACACCATAACTACTTGTCATATCACTTGGTGCTTGGGTTGCAAATATTATTCCTAAATTATATTTTCTACCACGTCTTGCAAGTTGGCTAAAATATTTTAATAACATTGGATTTTCTTCATCAACGAAATTATGAAATTCATCTACTACCATTAACATATTTTGTTTTTTATTTCTTTTATCATTTAATTTTTTATTATCAACTATTACATTACTTAGATATGTTAATAGATTAATCATTTGAGTATTTATTAATCTTTTACTTGAATTAAAAAATAATTCTTGTAGATTAAAGACAATCAAATCATTACTTAAATCAATTGTTGTTATACCATTATATAAATTTCCATCTTGTCCAGTTACCATTCTTTTTAACAACACTTCTATATTAACAAGTATTCTTTCAAGTTCAGTTGAAGTCGTTAATTTTTGTTGTTCCAAAAGAAATGCATACAAATCAGAAAATATTGGATAATCTTTAGGTGTCATTTTTTCAAATTCTTCTAAAGTTGTTTTCTTTGTTATTCCTCTTGAATTATAAAACTTTTCTACAATATCAAGAAGAACTACTAATTCTTTTTCTGAAATATCCTCAAAAGCTGTGATAAAGAAATTTTCTAAAAATCCTAAATGTTTTCCTAAAATAGATGTTTCTTCATCATCATCAGTTGATACATATCTTACTTGAAGTGGATTAATTAAACTTTTACTAGATAAATCTATATATTCTCCACCACATCTTTCAGTTAGTTTTTGAAGTTCATTTTCTATATCAAATAAAAACAACTTTGTTCCTCTGGCAAACTCATTTATAATTAAAAGTTTTAATAAATAACTTTTTCCTGAACCAGTTGTTCCAATAACACTCATATTATGACCTGTTCTCGTTTTAGATAAAACGAATTGATCATAAAATGTTGGTAAACCATAATTACAATCTTCTCCAATAAGCCATCCAGTTGAATCATTATGATAATTCTCTGTAAAGAAAAATGCACTTGATAAAGTAATTGTTGGTAGATACATAGCAAAATTAGAAAAACCATTATCTGTTAATTCAAAACTTTGCCAAGCAGATAATTGTCTAAATACCGGAACATCTACTTTAACTTGATAAAGTTCAGCATTATTATTAATTTGTTTTAATATATTATCTCTTTCCTTTTTACTTCCACTTATTGCTAAAATAATTGATACTTCTTTAATCTTTTCATCATTTGAAGAAATTTGTTCTATTAACATTTTATAATTATTTAAAAGAGATTGCATCTCTGTAACATCACTTAAATTCTTAGAAGAATTAAAGTCAGCTAAGACTGCTTTAAAACTACTATTTAAAACATTTATTAATTTAGATTGTTCTATTGAATCCTTAATAGTTACAGATGCTTTTACATTAGGAAGATTTATAATTCTATCTAAAAACCCACCTTCAATAAAAAGGGGATAATTTTTTATACTAACTAACTGTATTTCTTCGTTATCAACTTTTAAATATGAAGGTAATTCAGATAATTTTGATGGTGATAATAAATCCATAAAGTCATAATAAAAAATCTGATCTAAATTAACATTAGAACAATATAAATTTGAAAGAACTTTAATCAACCATTTTTTATTGTTAATAAGTTCAATATCTAATTTTGGAATAATTTGGTCACATGTATTTTCAAAATCTTCTTTTCCTTTTTCTAATGCTTCCCTATTTTTGCAAATAATTGCAAAATAATAAGAGGATGCAGATGTAATATTTTCTGCTTCAATAGATTCAATAAAATTATAATTATTTACTAATATATCATTTCTAATTGGATTATCTATATTTTCACGAATTAAGTTTTCATAGTTTTCTTTATTCATATTCAAGTTAATTTTTTCATCAAATTTATATGCCTTAATTGTAAAAGGCAATCTATATAATTTTGATAATGTATGAAAAAATAAAGTTTGTTCATTATCATTAGTCAATGATAAATCAATAGGATTAACTTTATAAAACAGAGCTAATTGACCTGTTTTTAATCTTATAACACCATTATCATCTATTTCTTTTACATTAACAAATGTTTGAGAATTTTGTATTTTTCTTTTTAAACTTTTAGCATTAATATAGGAATAATTATTTTTAATTTTATGTTTTTGTATTAGTTTTTCTTCTTTTCGTTTTTTTCTTTCATTTTTTCTTTTAATTCTTTCTTCTTTTTTGACAAACCACATAAGATACCTTTCTAGTCTTTATAATAATAATACCTTTTGTTTTTAAATAAATATTTTACAAATAAAACAAAAAGTTTATACATTCTATTACATTTACTATAATTAATTGGAAATAAAGATAATATTCCAAATGATAGAATTACAATAGAAATTGTATAAATTCTTAACATAAATAAAAGAATAAATATTATTAGAAAAATACTTCCAATAATTAAATCCTCAACTTCTAAATTAAATAACCCTAGATTTCTTTTAATTGATTTTAATGTTATATACATATAATGCTCCTAAATCTTATCCGAATCATTTTTATTTTGTCTTATTTTTGGCATTCTCTGATAACGTCTTGCGCTAGGATTTCCAATATTTTTTATACTATCAAATGCTCCACCGAAACCATCTCTTATATTATTGATTCCTTCTTTTGCAAGTGATACACCGCTCTTTAAGTAATCAGATTGATATTTACCCTCATTAAAATCCCATTTTTTAGATAAATCTTGTAATCCTCTATTACCTTTTTGTTCAAGCATTCTACCATAAGTTCTTGCAACTGGATTGTTACTACTTTTTAGGTTAGTTCCGCGACTTACTTGGCTTTGCATTTTTTCAGATGCTTTTTTCATTCTGTTAGCAATACCAGAATTAATTTTAGGACTAATTGTTCCTAATTTTCCTACCAATCCACCAGCAACTTGTTTTGTCCCCTTTGCAAATTGTCCAATACCTTTTGTTCCAACTGCTGTTCCTTTTATTGCTCCTAATCCAGATCCTACTGCACCAATTCCAATTCCCATTGCTTGTGATATTCCACCTGATAAACCTTGCATAGTCATCATCATATCACGTCCTGAATTTGCAGATACATTCTCTCCAATAAATCTATTTAGAGAATTACATCCAACCATAATCATCATAGCACATCCAAGATAAAGAATTGTTTGAGTTACTAATTTAGTAAAGAATGGTAAATTATTTATATCTGGACTATTTTGAATTACATTAAACATTATTGTAGTAAGTCCAATTAATAACATCATTGCGCCTGCTTGTAAAATAAGCGAAACAAGTTGTTGATATAAAGCCGATCTTTGTTCTTTTCTTCCAACACTTGTTGCTATCACGAGTGGTGAAATTACCATTAAAAAAGCAAGTTCTAATTGCCTTCTTCCAAGCATCAATACTCCAAAACCTATAGCAAACAAGAATATTGCACCTATTACAATTCCAAAAAGAAAATTATAATTAAATACGTAAACTTCTTTATCATTACTACCACTTCTACAACGTACTTGAAGCAAATCATTATCAAATATTTTATCTAACGTTAAGTTATTTTCTCTTATTAAAGTTTCAAAATCTTCCATTGTTTTAACTGAAGATACATCTACAACTCCATTTAATTCCTTCTTTAAATCTTCTACATTCTTTTTATCTAAATCTTCTTTTCCTTTTACAATATAACAAGATGAATTAATATTTAAATAAGATGTTTTCATCTTTTCTCCAATTGTTGAATCTTGAACATTAAAGTTATTGTATATTGCATTAGATAAATTAATTCCTAATCCTATACTTGTATTAAAAATTAAATAAATTAGAAAAATAAGAAATCCACATTTTACTATTTCTTTTACGATTTCAAACATAGATTGTTCATTACTATCAGCATCTAATATTTTAAATGTAACCTTCCATACAGAAAACAAGAATAGTACAGCAAAAGATAAAATAAAGAATGCATTAAAAATTTTAACAAAAGGAGAATTATTAATATTTTTTAACATATCAATTAAATTTAAACTATTTATTTTATATGCAACAGTATATAAAACATCTATTGTGTTAAATAAAATATTAACAATTCTTATCCCAATTAATCTAAGTAAATCTGTAATAGCAAATCCTATTTCAGATGCTATATTTAAAAATAGCATATTTCACCTATGCCAAAGTATCAATTATAAAGTTTATGATACTCGGAATTAAAATTAAAAGACCAACTCCTACAAGTGTATATATAATTGTCTTTTTTCTTCTTTGTTTCATTTCATCATCACCAATTATAAATTGAATAACAAATACAGTTAAAGCAATGAAGGCAACAATAATTCCAAATATTTGAATCCTTGTTGCAAGACTTTTTATAATTGTTCCTAAAGTTTCAATAGTTATATCTCCACCTTCTAATTTTTCAACAGCATATACTGGAGTTGCTTTACTAATTAAACTTAATAAAAAAACTAATACAGATGTTATTTTTAAATTTATTTTATGTTTCAACTCATCTCCCTTCTATAATGAAGCAACTTTTTCAAGATTATCGTAATAATTTAAAATCATACTTAAATTATCTTTTAAAAGTGTATCTTGTTCGTTTTCATATTTATTTCTTAAATCTTCAATAAAACCTTCATTATCTTTATTAAAAATATATACACCAGTATATAATGGACAAGTTGTATTATTATCTACAATAATATAAGAAATTCCATCCTCTAACCCATCCTCACTTACAATACGATTTTCTAAATCTTGTTCTTTTGTTAATTTATCAAGTGATTCTAAGGAATATTTTGCTGATGGAATATTTATATCACTGGTTTTTAATACAACTACTACAATATCTAATTCCAACTCTTCTACCTCCCTATCAAATTTGAAATTAACACACTCTGCTTCTTCCTGTGTTAATTTTAGATAATCGTATTTAGTTATATCTAAATCTATGGATTTGAAAACAGATACCTTATTAGCATCTGTTTTCATATAAACCTCTAAATTTCCTTTGTTATTATTTCCATAAAATTTAAACTCTAAGTTATACATACTATATAAATCATTAAGTTCTTTTAATGAATAAATTTTATCTTTATCAAACATTATTTTTCCATTTCTACTTTATTATCTTTTTCAGTATTTAAATCATCATAATAACTTTTAGAATGTGAAATAGAACTGAATCTTTCAACAACTGGTTCAAGTGTTGTAATTTTTTTGTCATTATCAGTAGAAATTTCTCTATTGGCAAGACGTCCTTCAAATGAGAAGGTATCTCCTTTATGTGCTAATTTAGAAAAATTTTCTGCTGCTTTATCCCATAAAGTTAAATTAATAAAATCTGTAATAGTATTATTATCTTTATCTTTATATCTTCTATCAACTGCAATAGTTGTATTTAAAACTTTTGTTCCATTTTCTAATTCTTTTAATTCAGGATCTCTTACTACTCGTCCTACTAAAGCATAATTATTTAACATATTTTTTCTCCTCTCTTATTTTCTATTTTTCTTGCTTGTAGCAATTATTATTAATGATAATCCCATAATAACAAAAATACCTGCAATTACACTTACTGAGGTATTTGATAATGTATTAGGAACTTCAATAATTTGTTCATCTTTCATAGTAGATTTAACTACTTCACCATTTTCTTTAATTTCAAAATACATTTTTTCTTCATTTAATGTATATCCTTCTGGTGCTTCTTTTTCAAGTATATAATATTTACCATATTCTAATTCTTCAATAACTATTTTTCCTTCTTCGTCAGTTCTTCCTGTAAATACTAATTCATCATTTTCAGCATTATAAATTTCAATTAATGTATTTGGAAGTGGTTCTTCAGTTGAAAAATCTACCTTTGAAAATTCTAATTTTCCTTTTATTTTTTCATCTTTCATAGTAGATTTAACTACTTCACCATTTTCTTTAATTTCAAAATAC
>CAMVLU010000016.1 GCA_947168405.1 uncultured Clostridia bacterium | reverse complement strand
TCATCATGTTCTAATACCATATTATTAATATATTTTTGTTCTAACAAATTATTAGAGATAAACTTATGCATTGCAGCAAAAGCTCGCATTATAGAAACACTTACATGTGATGCAACATCTGTTCTTAAAACAGTAGCAAGCATAGCAACACCTTGCTCTGTAAAAACATAAGGCATTTTCCTAACACCACCATAACTATTATTATTTGAACTTGATGTTTCAAATTGAAACTTCAAGTTTCTATATTCATCTCTAGTTAATTGGAAATAAAAATCTTTGGGAAAACGCTTAATATTTCTATTAACTGCTAAATTAATAGACTTTGTTCCATTTTTACATTCATAAAGTTTTGCTAAATCTGAATCAAGCATAACTTGAACTCCACGTATTTCATATATTAAATTTTCAATTTTTATATTTTCTTTTACTACTATATCATTAACCATATACCCTCCTTTTTTTATTATTTATCTTCCTATTACATAATTATCTTCTAAAGAAAATTCTATATTTTCTTCAATCCATTCTTTTCTAGGTTCTACTTTATCTCCCATCAAAACACTTACACGTTTTTCAGCAAGTAATGCATCTGTAATAGTTACTTTAATTAAACTTCTAGTATCAGGGTTCATAGTTGTTTCCCAAAGTTGAGTAGCATTCATTTCACCAAGTCCTTTATATCTTTGAACATTAGTAGCTTTACTTTTTTCTTTATCCATTATGTCTTGTTTTTCAGCATCATCCCAAGCATAGAATGTTTTTTTAGTACCATAGTCAATTTTATATAAAGGTGGTAAAGCAATAAATAATTTACCATTTTCAATTAGTCCTCTCATATAACGATAGAAAAATGTTAGTAAAAGTATTTGAATATGTGCTCCATCATCATCGGCATCGGTCATTATAATAACTTTATCATAATTAGAGTCTTCAGCATCAAAATCTGATCCTACTCCTGCTCCAATTGTATGAATAATAGTACTTATTTCTTCATTTTTAAATAACTCTTCGGTTTTTGTCTTTTCAGTATTTAAAACTTTTCCTCGTAAAGGAAGAATAGCTTGAAATGTTCTATCTCTTCCTGACTTAGCAGATCCACCTGCAGAATCTCCTTCCACAAGATATAATTCATTTTTCTTAGGATTTTTTGTTCCTGCTGGTGCTAATTTTCCACTTAAAAGTTTTTCTTTTTTATCTTTACTTTTTCCATTTCTCGCTTCATCTCTGGCTTTTCTTGCCGCTTCTCTTGCAATTTTACTTTTAACCATCTTGTCCATTATATTTGTTGCAACAGACTTATTTTCTTCTAAAAAGAATTGTAATTTTTCGGTTACTAATGCTTCAACTGCTGGTCTTGCTTGTGGTGTTCCAAGTTTTCCTTTAGTTTGACCTTCAAATTGTAGTAAGCTTTCTGGTATTTGTAAACTAATAATTGCCGTTATTCCTTCTCTTGTATCACTTCCTTCAAGATTTTTATCTTTGGCTTTTAAAAATCCATTTGATTTAGCATAGTCATTAAAAACTTTCGTTAAAGCTGTTTTAAATCCAACTTCATGAGTTCCTCCATCTCCGGTTTTTACATTGTTAACAAACGATTCAATTGTTTCATTATAACTATCTGTATATTGAAAAGCAATTTGCATATGCATTTTATCTTTATCACCTTCAAAATAAACAACATTATGAAGAGGATTTTTATCTTCATTTAAATGACTTACAAATTCTTTAATTCCTTCTTGATAGCAGAAATGATTTTCTCGATTATCTTCTAAATCTATTACATCAATAGTTAATCCTTTTAAAAGAAAAGCTGATTCTTGCATTCTTTCACATATTGTTGTAAATGAAAAGTTAGTAGTTGAAAAAATACTTGCATCTGGCATAAAGCGAACTTTAGTACCAGTTCTATTAGTAGTCCCAATTTTCTTTAAAGGAACATCAACTTTTCCTCCATCTTTAAACCTTATGAAGTATTCTCCCTTATCTTTTTTAATAGTTACTTCCATCCAACTAGATAAAGCATTTACTACACTTGCTCCTACACCATGAAGTCCACCTGATACTTTATAACCAGATTGTTCAAATTTTCCTCCAGCATGTAAAACTGTATAAATAACTTCAGGAGTTGATTTACCACTTGCATGCATTCCAACAGGAACTCCACGACCAAAGTCTTCTATTTCAATACTTTTATCTTTATGAATAGTAATAACAATTCTATCTCCATATCCATTTATAATTTCATCTATTGAATTATCAACAATTTCCCAAACTAAATGATGTAATCCTCTTTTATCCGTTGATCCTATATACATACCAGGTCTTTTACGAACTGCTTCTAATCCTTCTAATATCTTAATTGAACTTTCATCATATGCCATATTTATCACTCCAATTTCTAGTTCAAAATATAATAGATACTTAACGTACCTATCTTTTCATTAACATTATAACGAATTTTTATTTTTTTGACAAGAACATATTACAATTTTTGACGTCAAATAATTTTTAAAAAAAGAAAAATCACTTAAATAATTTAAGTGATTTAAACAGATATTTTTTTAAATTTATCTCCTCCAGCAACATACAACCAATTGTTATTATAATGAATTGCTGGCCACATACCAGATGTAGTTGTAAATACTGTTTCCGATTTAGAGAAATTATCTTTTGTAACCAACTCTATATTAGTACCATCTGAATAAATAGTTTTACAAATACTATAAATATCTCCTTTTTTATTAGAATCTTCATCAGTTTGAAAACTAACAACTAATTGTCCATTTGGAAGTTCTACTATTCCAGGAGCAGATGCTTTAGAGCCTTTACCATTTGGTATGTATATATCTTTTGGATTAGACCATTTTACTCCATCTTTAGAAGTTAATAATTGAATCACAAATGGATGATTTCTTCGATATTTACTACTTTCCATTACTAAAGCATATGTTCCATTTGATAATCTTGTCCAAACAGGCATTCCATCTCGAGAATTATGACTTTTACCATTTGATATAATTACTTTATTTGTCCATGATGATCCATTCCAAGTCAAAGATTCTATATTTTGCCAATTACTAGATTTAGAATCATTTGCATAGAAAACTGTTAAATTATTATTTATTAAACCTAAATATGGTTCCCAATAACCACGATTTTCTTTTTTGCTACTCATTGTATTTTCAATTATTTTTGAATGATATGTCCAAGATAAACCCTCATCATTTGATACATTTACATTTAATGAAGTATAACATTTATTTTTGTTATCATCACATCCACTTGTTGCACGATATGCCATGTATAAAATACCTTTATCATAAAAGAAATTTATATTTGCAGCCATTTTATTATCTATAGATGCAGCAAGTACTGGATTAGACCATGTATTTCCATTATCTAAACTAATAACTGAATATATCTTACCATCAACTTCTGATGCTCCAATTAATTTTCCATTAGGAAGTGAATATACTCTTGATGCTCCTCCTCCTGCAACAACATTTTCTATACCTTTAGTCCATGTAATATTTATAATACCATTATTTGGTTTTTGTTCAACCATTGGTTCAGGTTTTGGTTCATTTATTATTTTTTCTTTTTTATTTACTTTAACCTGACAACTAGCTATTTTTCCATTAGATGTTTTAACACTAATTAAACTTGTTCCCTCAGTTAAACCTTTAACCAAACCATTTGAATCAACACTTGCAACACTTGAATTTGAACTTGTCCATGTAACTATTTTATTTGTTGCATTACTTGGTGTTATTGTTTCTTTTAACTCTATAGTATCTCCAATATTTAATACTTCACTTGTTTTATTTAATGTAATATTACTTACATCTATTATTTTTTCTTTAACATTTATTGTACAGCTATCAACTTTATCATTTAATGTTTTAGCAGTTATCACTACTTTACCTGCTTTTAAAGTTTTTACTTTTCCATTTTCAACTGTTGCTATACTATTATCTGATGATTTCCATATTATATTTTTATTGGTTGAATTATTTGGATAAATTGTTGCTGTTAATAATATTTCTTCTCCTACATATAAATCTTTATTATTTGTATTTAACACAATTTTATCTGGCTTTACTATTACTTCTTTTGCTTCTTCTTTTTCTTCTAATTCTGGATTATTTTTTTCTTCTTCTTTTTCGTCAACTTTAACTTCAGGTATTATTTCTACATTTTCTTCTTTTTTAATATCTTCTTGTTTAATATCCTCTTTTTCTTCTGTTTCAACTTCTACTTCTTCTATTTTTTCATTTTCATTTTTCTTTACTGATACTTTAACTACTTTATAATCATCTGTTTTATCTGATGTTATTATTAAATTTGTACTTCCTTCTTTTAACCCAATTATATTTCCTTCATCATTAACTCTTGCTATATTTAAATCTAATATTTTATATTGTAATTCTTCTTTTGTTTTTATTTTATAATGATTTCCTCTTTCAACAATTATTTCTTTTTCTTTTATACTTATTTCATATTTATCTTTTTTAATAACTACTAATAATAAAACCACCATAATAATCAAAAGTATTATAATAGAAATATTAATAATTCTTTTTTTATTATCTGGTTCTAAATAATTAGTATTATCCTCATAATCTTTATACATATTTTATCCCCCTTTAATTGAGCATATTATATCACATTATTGCAAATAAATCAATTTCTTTACTTTAATAATTAAATTTGACATTATATAAACTCTTTTTCATAGTTAAATATTTTTTTAATAAATATAAATTTTATAAATTATTAATATTAACTCCTGAATAATAATGCTTTAAAATTATTTGATAATCACTTCCATTTTTAGCCATTCCATTTGCACCATATTGACTCATTCCTACTCCATGTCCATATCCATATGTTTTAAATTTTATACTATTTTCTAATTTTTCTAACTCAAAATCTGCTGATCGAAGTCCTAAAATATTTCGAAATTCTACTCCTTTAAATATTTTATCATCAATTGATATTTGACTTACTCTGTTGCCTATGGTTTTACCTAATATATTAATAATAGAATTTTGATTAACATTTATTCCTAATTTATTTGCTATATCTTGATAAGATAATACTTTTTCATATTGATAAGAAGGATTAGAATTATCATATGGACTTTCTACACTTATTAAATATGGATAGTTATTTTTCCAAACATTAGATGCATCTTCAGTTCGACCATTACTAGTTGAGTGAAAGACTGCTTCTATATATTTTCCATTATAAGTTAGATATTCTCCTTTTGTTTCATTAACAGCAGTTTTAACTTTATTATAATAATTATTAAAATTACTACCCCACATACTTTCTAGTTCAGATTTACTTTTATAACTTTGAGTTGTTTCATTATCAGTTAACATTTTTCCATCTTGTAAAGATTTTAAAGCATAAGTTCTAGATACTACTGCTTGACATTTTAAGGCTTCTATATTAAATAAAGCTGGCATTTCCGCACCTACTACTCCAATTAAATATTCTTCTAATTCAATATTTTCTATTTGACCATTACTTCTTTTAACATTAACATATATATTATTATCAATTTCTTTCTTTTCGGAAACAGATATATTATCATTAGATTTATTTTCAGTTACCATTTTATTATTTATAGAATTATTTGTAGTTGATTTATTTACATTATTTTCAACTTTATTATTTTCGTTTAGATCTAATATTTCTATTTCTTCTTCTAGTTTAGGAAGTTCAGGAATTCTCATTAAATTATCAACTTCCATAATTTTAGGCGTTATAGCATCAATCATTGTATTTTGTTTAGATAAAACTGGTTGTTTTAATATTAAATCTCCAACTAATAAACCACCTACTATTAAAGAAATAATACTACCTTTAAATACAATTTTATTTTTTATCATAAATTCATTTATAGCTCTTTCTAAACTTTTTTTCTTTGTTTTAAAATCTAAATTAGCAAATTCATAATTTAAATCTAAATATAAATATAATCTTTCTTCTCCATTTATAATTTTAATTTCATAATTATATATCATATAATTCACCAGGAATATTATTTACAAAAGAAAAAAACTTATTCATCCATATCAGAATGTAAAATAAGTTTATTATTTTTTTTCGTTTTTTGAATATCAATTATTCTTTGATTTTTAGACCCTCTCCATTTAATATTAGGATCAAATAAATCTTGTTTAAATTGTCCATCTATTAAAACATCAATATAATTTAAAACATTTGAATCTTTTATATCATCATATAAAAATCCTGTCCAACACCAAATATCCTTATTAGGATACTTTTCTTTAAAAATTTTAACTAGTTTTTCTGTTCCTTTAATATTTTTAGGATGCATTGGTTCTCCACCTAAAATGGATAAACCAGTTATATGACTTTTATTAGCTAAATCTAAAATATGGTCTATTACTTCATCAGTAAATTCTTTGCCTCCATCAAAGTCCCAAGTTTCTTTATTAAAGCAATTTTCACAGTGAAATGGACAACCTTGAAAGAATATGGAAACTCTAACACCTGGTCCATTAGAAATATCCATCTTGCGAATTCTATTATATCGCATATTAATCCTCTTTATTATCTAAATGAATTACTCTTTCTTTAATTTCTTGAGTTCTTCCCTTATTCCAAAAGTTAGAACCTATATAACCACATGTACGTCTTGCAACATTAAGGAAATTATGATCACGATTTCCACAGTTTGGACAGTACCACTCTAAGTTATCATCTATTAATATTTCTCCAGTATAACCACATTTTCCACAATAATCACTTTTGGTATTAAGTTCAGCATACATAATATTATCATAAATAAATTTAATAACTTCCATAACACTATCAAGATTATTTTCTAAATGAGATGTTTCTATATAACTAATTGCACCACCTGGAGATAGTTGTTGAAATTCACTTTCAAGTTTTAATTTAGTAAAGGCATCTATTTCTTCAAAAACTGGTACATGATAACTATTAGTAACATAATCACGATCTGTTATTCCTTTTATAACTCCAAATCTTTCACGAAGTCCTTTAGCAAATTTATAGGTTGTTGCTTCAATTGGAGTTCCATATACAGAGTAATCTAAATCTTCTTCCCCTTTCCATTTTTTACAAGCATCATTCATATATTGCATTACTTTAAGACCAAACTCTTTACCTTTTCCTTCGTCAGTATGTGAATGACCTGTCATATATTTAACACATTCATATAAACCTGCATATCCAAGAGAAATTGTTGAATATCCATGATGTAAAAGTTCATGAATAGATTCTCCTTTGTCAAGACGAGCTAATGCTCCATGTTGCCATAATATAGGTGCTACATCACTTGTTGCATGACTAAGTCTTTCATGACGAAGTTTTAAAGCTCTATGACATAAATCTAATCTTTCGTCAAATATTTTCCAAAATAAATCCATATTTTTTCCTGAACTTAAAGCTATATCAGGTAAATTTAAAGTAACAACTCCTTGATTGAATCTTCCATAATATTTTCCTTTACCAGGAACATAGTTTTTTGCTTTAGCAATATTTCCTAAACTAATACTTCTATCAGGTGTTAAGAAACTACGACATCCCATACAAGGATAACATTCTCCTTCACCATATTCATTTTTCTTAAGTTCTAACATCATTTTTTCAGATATATAATCTGGTACCATTCTTTTTGCCGTACATTTAGCAGCAAGTTTAGTTAAATAATAATATTTACTTTTTGGTTTAATATTATCTTCTTCTAAGATATATAAAAGTTTTGGAAATGCTGGAGTAATATAAACACCTTGTTCATTTTTCATTCCTAAAATTCTTTGATTTAATACTTCTTCAATTATCATAGCAAGTTCATCTTTATATTCTTCTGTTTCTCCTAAATACATACAAACTGATAAGAAAGGAGCTTGTCCATTTGTATTAGACATTGAATTAATTTGATATTGAAATGTTTGTACTCCATCAATTACTTCTTTTCTTAAATCTTCTTCAACATATTTATCTATTTGTTCTTTAGATAATTTTCTTGCTTTATATTTCTTTTCATATATTTTTCTTGAATCTCTTACAAATGGTGCTAAATGAGTTAGAGTTATTGTTGCTCCTCCATATTGAGAAGAAGTAACAGCAGTAATTATTTGGGTTGCAATAGTCATTGCTGTTAAAAATCTATGTGGTTTTTCTATCATTACTCCATTCATAACTGTTCCATTTTGTAACATATCCTCTAAGTTAATAAGATCACAGTTATGTAATGCATTTTGAGCAAAGTAATCAGCATCATGAAAATGAATAATTCCAGCATCATGTGCAGAAACGATATCTTCAGGAAGTAAAAATCTTCTTGTAATATCAGTACTAGTAATTCCTGCTAAATAATCTCTTTGAGTTGTTACAACTTTAGCATTCTTATTAGAATTTTCAGTGTTCCAATACTCATTTTCTCCATCAATTAATTCTTTAATAGATTTATCTGTTGTATTACTTTTTCTAACTAATTCTCTTGTATAACGATATGTAATATACTCTTTAGCTAAATTATACTTTCCAAGTGCCATCAATCGCATTTCTATAACATCTTGAATATCTTCTACTAACATTCTTCTTTTATGAAGATTTTCTATATATTTAATAATATTTTTTATTTGAATATCACTAACTCTATCTTCCTCATTTACATCATTATTGGCTTTACTAATAGCCATTTCAATTTTTTCAGGACAATAATCGATAATTGTTCCATCACGTTTTACTACTTTCATAATCCCTCCATATTTTTTCAATAATACAACTATAGCATTTTACTAAAAAGAAAAATGTTGCATTTGCAACATTTAATAAATTTAATTCTAAAACCCTTATCTATCAACATAAAATATTTTTTTACTTGACATTTTTAAAATGTAAAACAATTTATTTTTTGTATTTTAAAATTATTTACCAAAATAAACATAATTATCTAACCACTTTTCAAATTCTTTTGCATCTTGATATTTTTGTAAATCTTTATCATCATTTGCATCTAGATAATCAATAACCTCTCCTTCTTTAATTATCATAACTGAAGGTGCATATTTAACATTATCATAATAACTAGTTTCTTTAAAATTAGAAAAGGGAATACTAACAAAATCTATATTGTATTTTTTCATAAATTCTTCAAATATTTTTTCACAAGAAATTGGTAAATTACAATAAGGATTATAAGTGAATAAAATAAAATTTTCCTTATTTAATTTTTCTAATGATTTATTATCAACTTTAACAAATTCTCCTGTATGATAATATTTGTCTGATAAATAGAATCTTATCTTATTATCATTTTGTTTTTTTGAAATTATACATCCTGTTAATGTTAAGCTAATTAGTAAAACAATTAATATTTTCTTCACATTATACCTCAGTTAAACTATCAAAATCTATATTATGATAAGTTACTTTAAAGAATTTATATTTATCTCCATCTTTAACTTCTATTTTATTTTTTCCATTATAAAACCAATATCCTCCAACATTATAAATTTTATCTTTATCCCATCCTAATGATACTAAGAGATTTTTAGTCATTCCAGCATAACCTCCACCTCCACATATTAAGAAAATATTTTTATCTTTAGGAAAATAATATTCTAAGAATTCCATAGATTCTTTATAATTAGCAATATACTTACCTTCCTCTTCTCTAAATAAAGTTTTACCAATATAACTATCTCCTACAGCTTCAGGTAATCCTTTTACTTCAGTTAAATAAGGATATGGTATTACTTCAAATCCCTTTATAAAACCTGATAAATAAGAATCTCCTCCAATAGCTTCATAGTTACCTGGATCTTTTAACATTCTCATATCACGATATACTGAATCACTTCTTCCTAAATACTTATCAATTGTTTCTTCATTTATATTTTTATCTATTCCAAGTTGTCCTCTTTCACCTCCTGTTACTTCCGGTTTAGGTAATTTATTAGTATCACATCCAACTAAGAATATTATACCAATAAATATAATAATTCCTAAAATTATATTTTTTTTCATATTTACTCCTTTCAAATTTACTATATATTAAATTATAAAAAAAATAAATAACTTAATAGTTGAAAAAACTCAACAATAAGTTGAGTTGATTATATTTCATATAAAGAATAATTCATCATAATTATTTTATTTATATTACTTTTTAAATTATTATCTATTTTAGTAAAGTATAAAGATATTTTATTATGAGAATTATTAGATAAATTAATATTTTTTATTAATACTTTTCCCATATCTATTATCTTAGTATTATTCAATAATTTATTAAAATAGGGAATTAATAAAGGATAATGTGTACATCCTAAAATTAAATAGTCTATGTTTTGATAATCTTTTAAATAATTCTTTATAATATTTTCATCGATATTATTATTTTCTATCATTGGTACAAATTCAGGTGTTGGTATTTCTATTACATTAGAAAGTTTATTAGAAAATATATGACTTTCTATAGTTCTATTTGTTCCAAATACTAATATCTTATTATATTCTTTTTCTTTTAAATAATTTATAGTTGGAGAAATAATATCGATTACTTTAATACTGGTCATTTCTTTTATTTCTTTTAGACAATTAGAACTCATTGTTCCACATGCAATTATTATTAAATCAACTTGTTTTTTTTCAAAGAAAGAAATAATTTCTTTAGCAAATGATAATAATTCTTCTTTTGTTTTATTTCCATACGGAAGATTTTTGGTATCACCATAATAAATATATTCATTGTTGGGATAAGTTTTTAATAATTCATTTAATACATTTATACCACCAAGTCCTGAATCAAATAATCCTATTTTCATATAATATCCCTTCTCTTAATTATATTATATCAAATAATAAAAAGAATTAGAAATAGTTTTTTCTAACTCTTATTTAATTACTTCCATTCCACCCATATAAGGTTGTAAAGATTTTGGAATTGTTATACTTCCATCTTTTTGATAATGGTTTTCTAAGAATGCAATTAAGGCTCTTGGTGTTGCTAAAACTGTATTATTTAAAGTATGAACAAAATATGTTCCATTTTCTCCTTTTGTTCTTATACCAAGTCTTCTTGCTTGAGCATCACCTAAAGTAGAACAAGATCCTACTTCAAAGTATTTTTGTTGACGTGGTGACCATGCTTCAACATCACATGATTTAACTTTTAAGTCAGCTAAATCTCCTGAACAGCATTCAAGTGTTCTTACTGGAATATCTAAACTTCTAAAGAATTCTACTGTAAATTCATACATCTTTTTATACCAATCCATTGAGTCTTCTGGTTTACAAAGAACAACCATTTCTTGTTTTTCAAATTGATGAACACGATATACTCCTCTTTCTTCTATACCATGAGCTCCAACTTCTTTTCTAAAACATGGTGAATAACTTGTTAAAGTAATTGGCAAACTTTCTTCTTTTACAATTTGATCTTTAAATCTTCCGATCATTGAATGTTCTGAAGTACCAATTAAATATAAATCTTCTCCTTCAATTTTATACATCATATTTTCCATTTCCGCAAAACTCATTACTCCATTTACTACATCACTTCTAATCATAAAAGGTGGAATACAATAAGTAAATCCTTTATTAATCATGAAGTCTCTTGCATAAGCAAGCATAGCTGAATGAAGCCTTGCCATATCTCCCATTAAGAAATAAAAACCATTTCCACTTGTTCTTCCACTTGCATCTTTATCAATTCCTGAATACTTTTCTAAAATATCTGCATGATATGGTATTTCATAATCAGGAACAACTGGATCTCCGAATCTCTCCATTTCAACATTTTCAGAATCATCTTTTCCAATTGGAACACTTTCATCAATTATATTAGGAATAGTTAACATTATTTTTCTAATTTCTTTATTAAGTTCTTCTTCCTCTTGTTCCATTCCAGAAAGTTTATCATTTATTTCTTTAACTTTTTCTTTATTAGCATTTGCTTCATCAACTTTCTTTTCTTTAAATAGTAATCCTATTTCATCAGATAATTTCTTTCTTTCACTTCGAAGATTATCTCCTTCTGCTTTTAAAGTTCTTGTTTTTTTATCTAAATCTATTACTTTATCAACTAATTCTAGTTTTTCATCTTGAAATTTCTTTTTAATATTTTCTTTTACCAAATCACTATTTTCTCTTAAAAATTTAATATCTAACATTTTAATCATTCTCCATTTCTTCTAATTTATTTTTTATTTTTATATAAGCAGGTTCATATCTTTTACTTATTCTTTCATAGTCATTTACTGTAGGATTTTTAATTCTTGTAATATCCATATTATGTTTTAAATCCGAGAGTTTTACATTCAATGCTAATTTATTATTACTATTAATTATTCTTTCTATATAATCAGGATAATATTCTCCTTTATTTTTAGTTAATACTTTTAATGCATCAATTATATTATTATCATACCCAAATTCTTTTAAATCATCATAAGTAACATTAGTATCTTCTACTATATCATGTAAAAGAGCAATTATTTTTTCTTCATACGAGGATACTCCAGAGTATACTTTAAATAAATGATTAAAATATGGAAGTCCTCCTTTATCAACTTTTTCATCAAATACTTTTAAGACAAGTTCTAATGTTTTAAATAATAAATCAGAATTATTTTTTAAATTATTATATTCTAATTCATCAAAATAACTTTTTAACATATTTCCTCCTTTTAAAAATAAAAGAATGGTATCAAGGCGTCCCAAGACGATACCATCCTTTGTTTAACTTTTTTGATAACAGGTAATACCTGGAACTGATTAAGTTCTCTAAAGAGTAGATAAATAAGATTTATTGTTTATTTTCACCAACCATAAACTCTCTTAAAATAAATTACTTATTATTGTCTCTTTTACGATTTACATATATTTTTGCATTTGTTTCATCATTTGTTTAACTTGTTTTTCATTTGGTTTTCTTCCCATACCACTCATAAGAGTACGTATCATATCTTCATTAATTGGGGGATTTTGTTTTAAATACTTAGTCATAAGTTTGCGCGATACAAAGAAACCTACAACTCCTCCAACTATGAATCCAAGGAATACTTGTAATATATCTAACCACATCATTTATCAACTCCCTAACAAATACTATACTATAAGTTTTTAATTTATTCAAGTTTTTTTGTTTAATTATCTTTAAATAATTCTTCTATAGCATCTTTATAAATATTTTTTACTACTTCATAATCTTCTTTATGTTGTTCTATATATTTAGCCATTGTTACTCTACTATTAACTTCTAAAACATATAAATTATTATTAATATCTTCAATTATATCAATAGTTACAAACTTTGTTTTTAATATATTATTTGTTTTCATTGCTAAATCTATTATTTTATTTTTTAATTCATCATCTATTTCTTTAACTGCTAGACTTCCTTTCGATAAATTAAATTGCCAACTATTAGTTAATTCTTTTTTATAAATAAATCTTACTTCATTATTTAACATAAGAACTCTATATTCATTTTTAATATTATAAAATGGATTAATACAAATAGAATTTGTTTTACTTAATAAATCTTTAAATATAGATTCTATTTCTTTTTCATTTTTAATTTGATAAACATTTATTCCTGAATTACCTAAATTAGGTTTTATTACTAAATGATTATGATGTTCTTTATAATATTTTTCTATTTCATTTATTTTATTATTTATATCTTCTTTTGTATTTCCTGGATGCCATATTAATTTATATTCAATAACAGGTATATTAAATTCTTTTAATACTTCATACATTGCATATTTATCATCACACAGTAAACTAGATACTTCTGAATTTAGTCCAAATAAATATTCATTTAAATATACTATTTTTTTATTTTTTTCTAATATTGTTATATATTCATCTGATATAAATTTATATTTTATATTTAATTCTTTACATATATCTATAATTATTTTTTTTAAAAAAAATGTCATGTTATCACTTCTTTAAAACCATTTCTACTTGATTCCAAGTTTCATCTTGATATTTATAAGCATCATTTATAATATCTGTTTCTATAAATCCACATGCTTTATAACAATAGATTGCTGAAGAATTACAATCAAATACACCTAAATTAATATTTTTAGCATGTAATACCTCTTTGGCATATTTAATAGCTTCAAGTATTAATAATTTACCATATCCTTTTCCTCTAATACTATTATCAACTATAATAAATCCAAGTCTTATAGTATCTTTATTATTATTAGGATTTCTAAGTATTAAATGACCTATTACTTTTCCATCTATTGTTAAAGTCATTGGATAAAATTTACTTATTTTTTTTGATTCATCATAATTAATATTTATATCATTAGGTTTAATTGGATAACTATCATATCTATCAGCAGACCACATACGAAAATCTCTTTCATTATTTATCCATTTTAATATTTCTATTGCATCAGTTTCTTGATATTCACGAAATTCCATAGAATCACTTCCTTGAATGTATTATACAAAAAGTATTAAAAAAAAGAAAGTTTTATTTAACTTTCTTCCAAATATTATAATATTCAATTGCTGAAACTATAGACATAATTGTTGCAAAATAAATTAAGAAATCAGCAACTTTTAAATTCATTAATTCAAATGGTAAGTTGTAAAAAAACATTAATCCTAAACCTATCATCATTGAAGCTGTTTTTAATTTTCCTGATTTAATAGCTGCTGTTACATAACCACGTCTTAGTATATCCATTTTTAAAGCATTTACTACTTCATCTCTAAAAATATATACAACTGGAACAATTGCAGGGATAAATCCACGACAAGCAAATATAACAAGGACAGAATCTACTAATACTTTATCTGCTATTGCATCAAGTAACTTTCCATTATCTGTTACTAAATTATTTTTTCTTGCAATAGATCCATCCAAATAATCAGTAAATGCTGCTATTATATAAATAACTCCTGCAATAAAATAAGAAGAATCTATTACTATTCCACTTATATTAAATTTAGGAAAGCTTATTCCTAAAGAATAAAATGGAAATATTAATATAACAATAATGACAATTGTTAAAATTATTCTTGATAAAGTTAATCTATTCGGTAAGTTCATAATATACCTCTTTTCCTAATAGTTCTTTAGTTATTTTAGGTTCCTCAGTTGCTATTCTTAATATTAAGTAAACAATTAAAGAAATAAATAATAATATTGCAACCATTAAAACAATAGGTGCTACATCATATTTAGAATGTTTAATTTTAGTATAGGGTGAAGAAACTCTATTTTCTACTTCTTCACGTGACTTAGCATTTTTGATATCATCAAGAGAAATCTTTGAAGTTTTTTCAAAAATAAAATCATTAAATTCATCTAACATTTTAGAAACATCAAGTCCTAAATACTTTGCATATGATGCAACTGTTTCTTTTAATTCATATATATCTTTAAAGGCTTTAGAATTACCATCTTCAATTGCTTCTAAAATAGCTGGGTTAATATTTAAATCTTCACTTGCTTCATTTATACTAACACCATTATTTTTTCTTTCTGTTTTTAAATATTCTCCTATTTCATCCATTTTATCACCTATATTTATTAAAATACTTTATAAGCCATGTTCTGTACCATTTCTGGTGGCAAACATTTATCTATTGTATTTCTACAATCCCAGGTTGTGTTCAATTTCACTTCCCAAGCTCCCCTACCATAATTTGGGTTTCTCACTCGTGGGGTTTACTATGTTCCACTTCTTCCGTTTCCAGATTCTTCATCACTATAGCACTTTTATAACTACTTTAACCATAGATATACCTTAGGTTATTTCGTGGCCGTTAGGTTTCCCTACTTAAGGTTATTTTTTCCCTTAACACGAACACTATTATCATCGCAGATAATGTGAGCATGGACTTTCCTCTATATTACAAGAATATAGCGTTTGCCCAAAGTATTTTATTCATCATCTTCTTCATCGTCTCCATATACAACTTTTTCAAGACGAGATAATCTTTTTAATACATCTAAATTTGATGCTGTTCCTCCATTTGGATTTGCTTTTACAATTTCAACATTAGTTTTTAAATTTCTTATTTCTTGTTTTAAGTTAATAATTTGTTCTAAGTTATCTTCTTTTTCTTTTTCAAGATTTCTTATTATTGTGTAAAAATGTTCATAATCAGCAATTACTAAATCAAGAAATTGGTCTACTTCTTTTAAACGATATCCACGAGTATCAATTTTAAAATTTTTCTCCAATATCATATCACTTGTTAAATTAAATTCATCTTTATACATAATTAACTTCCTTTCCTACTTTTTATCTCTAATAATATTTTAGAATAATACAAAGAAGTTGTCAAGAAAAAAAGAAAAACTCTTGTATGCAAGAGTTTATTACTTAAATGGTGATCAGTACGGGATTCGGACCCGTGAATGCTGCCGTGAAAGGGCAGTGTGTTAAGCCACTTCACCAACTGACCAAAAAAAAATGGCGCCTCAACTGGGACTTGAACCTAGGACCCCTTGATTAACAGTCAAGTGCTCTAACCAACTGAGCTATTGAGGCAAAACAATATAAATGGTGGGCCTGAATGGACTTGAACCATCGACCTCACGCTTATCAGGCGTGCGCTCTAACCACCTGAGCTACAAGCCCATTTACTTTTTTTGGTGTCCAGCTAGGGATTCGAACCCTAGACCCACTGATTAAGAGTCAGTTGCTCTACCAACTGAGCTAGCCAGACATAAACATAACTCAAGCAAGAACATTTAATATTTTATAGTATGTTCTTGCTCTTGTCAATATTTTTTTACAATTTTTATTAAATTTATTCAATTGATGTTATTTCTATTTGGTAAACTCCATTAGGACTTTCAACATCAACTACTTCTCCAACCTTCTTACCTAATAAAGCTTTAGCAATTGGACTTTCATTAGATATTTTACTTTCAAATGGATCAGCTTCTTGACTACCAACTATTTGATATTCATCTTCTTCGTTATCATCAACATATTTTATTTTAACTTTATTACCAATACTAACTTTTCCATTATCAACATTTTCTATAATTGAAACATTTTCCATAATTTGTTCAAGTTTTTGAATACGTCCTTCAAGTTCAGCTTGTTCATTTCTAGCAGCATCATATTCAGCATTTTCTGATAAATCACCAAGTGCTCTTGCTTCTTTTATAGCTTTTATATTAAGTGGACGTTTAACATTAATTAAATCATCTAATTCTTTTTTTAGTTCTTCATATCCTTCTTGAGTTAAATATACTGTCTTCTTTTCCATAAGATTACCTCCTAAATAAAAAAACTCCAAATAAGTATATTACAAATATATAGAAAAGTCAAGAAATTTTTCTATATACTTTATTGTATGAAATATAACAATTTATATGTATAAAATTCTATAAATATGGAACTCTTATCATAGAAAATTTAGGTATATCTATATCAAGTTTTATAAACAATTTACTATCTGCTTGATTAGCTACTTCAATAGGTTCCATCTTATCGTTATATAAATTATTAATTTTAATATTTATTATATCCATATTAGGTGTAATTATTTCTACATCATCACCTAATTTAAAATAATTTCTTTGTCTTATTGTATATATATTATCATTTTTATCTAATACTATCCCTAAATAATCTTGATTACTTACTTCTTGTCTTCCAGAATAATATTGATCACTTAAGTCGGCTTCTTTCATATAAAAATGACTACTATTTTCCCTGTTAGATACACGAGATAATATTTTCATTTCTTTATCTAATATATCATCTGTTAAAGTATTACTATAAACTGCATCAATTATTCTTCGATAAGAAGATAAAACAACAGCTAAATAGAAAGGTGATCGCATTCTACCTTCAATTTTAAAACTTCGAATACCAATACTAATCATATCTTTAATAAACTTAGACATATTTAAATCTTTAACAGCCATAGAAAAATTTTCTTCATCATTTATATCTAAAGAAAATCTACATATTTGAGCACATCCTCCACGATTAGAATCTCTATTAGTAAAATAATTAGATAAAACACATCTACCACTTACAAATGTACACATTGCACCATGAATAAACACTTCAATATCCATTCCTGTTTCATCTATTATTTCCTTAATATCATCTCTTCCAACTTCACGAGCAAGAACTACTCTATCTACTTTTCTCGTCTTTAAGAATTTAACACTTTCTTTATTACTAATACTTAATTGAGTACTTAAATGAACTTCTACTTTAAAATTATTTTTTATATAATCAACTAAAAATAAATCACTTACAATAAATGCATCTATTCCTGCATCAACTACATCTTTAATATAATCATATACACCATCTATATCTTCATTATGAAAAACAATATTTAAAGTTAAATAAACTTTTTTCCCTAATTTATGAGCAAATTCACATCCTTCTTTTATCTCAGCTATACTAAAATTATTAGCATTTGCTCTTAAACTATAATCTTGTCCTCCTATATAAATAGCATCTGCTCCATATATACAAGCAATTTTTAATCTTTCTAAGTCTCCTGCTGGACTTAACAACTCTACTCTCTTCATTTTTTCACCTTATACATTGTTTTAGTATAAAAGAATCCATCATAATTACCAATTAATAATTCTATATCTTTTAAAAACTTATCATCTTCTATTTTTTCATTTAATTTATTTGAATACAACTCTAATACTTTTAAAAACATATCATCATCTATATAATTATTATCTAATATTCCATATGATATTTTATCTTTTAAAGATAAAAATGCTTTAGATCCATTTAATATATCTCCTGTTAATATATTAGTTCCTAAATCATTTTCTTCTATATAATATTTTATATCTCTATTTTTTTCTTTAATTATATTTAATTTATTATTATTTTCTTTATTTAAATGTTTATAATAATTAGAAACTAATTTTCTTTTAGAATGAGATATAATAGGATGACCTATAAAATATACCATTAAATCTATTTTTGTTTTATCACTTATTTCTAACATTTCATCAACTGTTATTTCTGTACTTAAATAAGCATATTTAACACCTAAATTATAATAAAAATCACATATATTATAATTAGTTACCATATGCGTTTGATGATAAACTAAATCAATATCTAATTTTAATGATTTAACAAGTGATAAAACACTTAAATCATAAAACAATATTCCTTTTATATTTAATTTAGATAATTCTATTAATTTATCTTTTAAATCATCTAAATCTTTATTAAAAATATTTTTATTAATACTAATAAATAATTCTATATCATTATATTTATTTAATAAGCATTTTATTTCATTTATATCAAGTTCATAATAATCAACTGAATAATTTTTTAATCCGTAAAGAAAAGAATTAGTAAATTTTAAATATTTACTTAATTCTTGGTTATTTACTTTTGTAAGTATTTTCAACTTAACCCCTTCTTTCTGTAACTGCTATTCCATCTCCAATATTATATATTGTTGTTTTATAAACCATATGATTTTCTAAAAAATAAGTATAATCTTTTATTTTTCTAACAATTCCTAATATATTTTTAGAGGGAATAGATTCTTCATCCATAGATACATATCCATGAAAATACATATTATCAGTTATAATATAACCGTCACGTGTTAAATTACCTTCAAAATGTTCAAAAAATGCTTGATTTTTACCTTTAGCAGCATCTATAAATATTAAATCATATTGATCTTCTAAATTCACATTTATTGCATCATTAAAAATTAAAGTAATTCGATTTTCTAAATTAAATTTCTTAATATTTTTTAAAGCTTCCATATATCTTACTTCATCACGTTCAATTGTAGTTATATGAGTATCTTCACTTGCTAAAGCCATCATGATAGCTGAATATCCAATAGCAGTTCCTATTTCTAAAACATTTTTAATTTGTTTTTTAACAATAAAACTTGTCAGGAAATCTATTCCATCTTCTTGCATAATGGGAATATTTTCTTCTTCAGCATATTTTTTTATTTCTTTTATATTATTTAAAGACTCATTCATATTAATAGCCTCCATTTACTTTACTTAATTCTTGTTTTTTTGCTTCAAATTCATTAGATTTTTCAAAGAAGAATGTTTCTCCAGTAGATATATTAGATATAAAATATAAATAATTAGTATCTATTCTATCAATACTTGCTTCTATACTATCCTTAGATACCATACAAATAGGTGAAGGAATTAAACCAACATTATTTATATTTCTTGTATTATATGGACTATTACTTGCATATTCTGATTTAGTAAGTGGTCTTGATTCATCTAATTTAATAGAATATCTTGTTGTAATATCACTTCCTAATGATATACCTTTATTTAATCTATTAACAAAAACACTTACAACTTTTTTACGATCATCTTCATTTGATTTATTACTAACTTCTTTTTCAGCAATACTAGCAAGTGTTAATAACTCATGAACATTATATTTATCTATTTCTATTTTATTTGAATATGGTGATAAAACTTTATCCATTTGATCTAATAATTTTTTAATTATTTCAGGAACGGTTACATCTTTATTCTTGAATTCATATGTATCCGGAAATAAATATCCTTCAAGTGGATAATATATCTTATCATCTAATATTTTATCTGTTAAAAACCAATAATCTTCTATTAAACTATTTAAATATTCTTTATCATTTAAAATATTTAAAACATCATCATATGAATTATTAGTATTTTTTTCAACAATTCTTGCAAACTCTCGATAATTAATACCTTCTCTAAAAGTAATTCTAATTGTATCATCTGTATAAATCTTACCATTTTTAATAATATCAACAATTTCCTTTAAAGTCATACTAGAATTTAATTTATATCTACCAGCTTTTAAATCATTTACATTATTTACTTTCAAATATAATAAGAAAAACAAATCACTTTTGATTATATTATTTTTCTTTAATTCTTTAGCAATTATTTTACTTGTACTATTCTTTTCTATTTCCACAATTTTTTCAACTTTCTTGTTATCAACAGGTCTAATATAATAACTATATAAACCTACTCCACTTACAGCAACAAATAAAATTGCTAATACACATATTAATAATATTTTTTTCATTCTTTACTCCTTTAAAAAATCCTAGTTATTACTAGAATTTCCTCCTGAAGTTTGATTTTTAATTTCTTCTTGTAATGAATCTAATATAGTTTCAATTACTTTCCATTCTTTCTCTGTTTCAATTGGTAATAATTCCATTTCATCTAAACTTTTTGGATCATAAATAGAGGCATATACTTGAATATTACCATTTTGATCTTTTGTATTATCTGTATAAACAACATAACTTTTTTTAGTTTCATCACTATCAAATGTAAATAAAACATTACATACTATTTTTTTACCATCTTCCCCTATAACTGTAAAAGTATTCTTTTCTTCCATTATTTTCTCCTATCTAGGTAACTTTGTAATATTATAACACTTGCTACCCCATCAACTACTTTTTTTCTTTTTTTACGACTTAAATCTCCTTTAATTAATATATCATTACTAATTTTTGAAGTTAATCTTTCATCTTCAAGTTCAACTTTAATACCAATTTTTTCAAGTTTTTCTTTAAATTCTAAAACAATCTTAGTCATATCACTTAAAGTATTATTCATGTTTTTAGGATATCCTAAAACTACTATATCAACATGTTCTTTATCAATAATATCCTTAACCTCTTTAACAAGAAAATCATAATCTTCTTCATGTCTAATTGTTTTATATAAAGTTGCAACTACTCCATTTGATTTACTAATTCCAAGAGTTTTTGTTCCTAAATCAAGTCCTAAATAAACCATTTAGAACACCTCCATCATATCATATTTTATTAAATTTAACAACTATAAAAGATAGTTATCAAAAACTATCTTTATTTTATCATATTTTTAATAAATATAAAACTATAATTATCCTTAGCTATTCACGTCATTTATATATATTTTTTTTAACTTTACATATTAGTTTACATTATTTATTTTTATTATTAATTATTTCTTTTATTTTATTTATAGATAATTTAGTATATTTACTTATTGTTTTAAAAGGAACATTATCTTTATAC
>CAMVLU010000015.1 GCA_947168405.1 uncultured Clostridia bacterium | reverse complement strand
AAATAGTTATAAACAAAAGAAATAGATTTGTTCTATTTCTTTTAATATGTAATTTACAAGTTATATATTTTATGATATACTGATATATGAAAATATAAGGATGGTTATATGAAAATAAAGAAGAAAATTATAATTCCATTAGTATTAGTAATATTGATAATTATTATTATTTTAATAAATCCTATAAGACTTTATAATAAACATCAACTAAAGAATTTAGGTTATAATGAAACTAGTATTAATACTATATTAGATAATAAATTAAAAGATAATGTTTTAAAGATAGAATATAATAAAACTTTAGATTATATATTTTCATCAAAAGAATTTAATAAAAAGAATTTTGATATATATAAAGAACTAGAATATATTGAATTAGATGATTATACTAAAAATGTTAATTTATTAATAAAAAAAGGATATAATGCTAAAGAAATTAATTTAATACTTAAATCAGCAACTAATGAAACATTAACAGATTTTTTAGAAAAAGATTATTATGAAAACATAAGTAAGTTTTTAGAATTTAATTTTTCTAAATTAGAAAATATTGATAGATATATTAAATATCAAAATGATAATAATATAGATAAAGAATTAGTTGTTATTTATGTAAATATAGGTTTAGATAAAGAATTTTATCAAGATACAACAGAAACTAGTAAATTTAGTTATGATATGTTAATTAATAAATATCATGGCATAAGTGAAGATTTTAAACCAGAAAATTTAGTTGATGTTCCAAGTGAATATGGTAAAAATCAAAAACTAAATGAAACAACTTTAAAAGCATTTATAAAAATGTCAGAAGATTGTAAAGCAGAAACTGGAAATAAATTATTAGTTAGATCTGGTTATCGTGATTTAAAAGATCAACAAGATACATATAATACATATTTAAAATCATATGGAAAAACATATACAGAAAATTATGTCACTCATCCTGGATTTTCAGAGCATCATACAGGATTAGCAATTGATGTTAAAGCTGAATCAAAAGATGTATTTGCAGATTCAAAAGAAAGCAAATGGGCATATCAAAATGCTTATAAATATGGATTTATCTTAAGATATAAAAAAGCCGATGAAAAGATAACTGGAATAAAATATGAATCATGGCATTTTAGATATGTAGGTGAAGAAATAGCAAAATATATGCATGAAAATGAAATGACATATGAGGAATACTATGTTCGTTTCTTAGATAAAAAAGGATAAGGAGGTATTATGTACGACTTAGGAAAACAATTTAAAATAAATGAAAAAGATTTAAAAGTAGATCCTAAAGCGATATTAATGGGCCAAAAATTTAGAATACAAGTTCTTACAGAACGATTAATAAGATTTGAATATTCTGAATCTGGTAAATTTATTGATTCTGCAAGTGCCAGGGTAATAAAAAGAAATTTTGAGTTACCTAAATTTACTATTAAAGAAGATGAAGTGTTTTATTATATAGAAACTAAATATGTAACTATTAAATATCAAAAAAATGCTAAATTTAGTGAAAAATCTTTATCAGGAACAATTCAATTTAGTAAAAAGGAATGGTTTTATACTCAAAAAGAAGTTAAAAACTATGGTGGAACAACAATATCTCTTGATAATGTAGAAAAGATGCCATCATTAGAAAAAGGTTTATTTAATCCTGATTTTTATCTTACATTTGATGATTCTAATAGTGTTTTATTAGATGAAAACTCTAATGTTTATAAAAGAGATGATAAAAGTATTGATTTTTATTTATTTGCTTATTCAAATGATTTTAATGAAGTATTGAAAGATTATTTTACTTTAACAGGGTATCCAGCTTTTATACCAAGATATTCACTTGGAACTTGGTGGAGTCGTGATATACCTTATGGGGATGAACATATATTACCTCTTATTAATAAATTTAAAAATAATATGATTCCTATTTCTATATTTTTATTTGATAAAGATTGGAGTTATAAAGATGAAAAAATATCTAAAAGTTCTGGATTTACATTTAATCCTAATTTAATAAAAAAACCTGAAAAGACGATAGAAGCTCTTCATCAATTAAATGTAAAAGTAGGTGTTAAAGTAAATCCTAAAGATGGAATTTTTCCTTATGAAAAAAACTTTGAAGTTGCTAGCCAGTATATTTCTGTAAATGATAAAGGATATATCGATTTTAATCCTTTTGATGCCAGATTTATGGATTTATATTTTAAAATATTTATTCATCCATTAGAAAACTTAGGAGTAGATTTCTTTTGGAATGACTATGATGTATTAAATAATCGTAATTCATTATTTATCTTAAATGATTATATGAAAAAGGATATGGAAAGAGATGGGAAAAGAAGTTTAATTTTAGCAAGAAATGCTAATTTTGCACCTCATAGATATCCAATTTTATATTCTGGAAAAAATATTATATCGTTTGAAGTATTAAAATATTTACCGTTATTTAATATTACAGCAGCTAACATAGGTGTATCTTATTGGAGTCACGATGTAGGAGGAAGTGTTGGTGGAATTGAAGATAATGAACTTTATATTAGAAGTGTTCAGTTTGGAGTATTTTCACCTTTCTTAAGATTTAATACAGAATATGGAACATATTATAAAAGAGAACCTTGGAGATGGGATGTTGTTACTAATAATATAGTTAGTTATTATTTAAGGCTTAGAAGTCAATTAATTCCATATTTATATACAGAAATATATCATTATCATAAAGATGGAATTCCTCTTATAAGACCACTTTATTATGATTATCCTAATGTCTATGATAATCCTAATTATATAAATGAATATTACTTCGGTTCTCAATTATTAATATCTCCAATAGTTAAACAATCTGATCCATTAATAGATAGAACAATTCAAAAGTTCTTTATTCCAGAAGGTGTATGGTATGACTTTAAAACAGGAAAGAAATTTATTGGAAATAAAAAATACGTATCTTTCTATAATATCGAAAATTATCCTGTATTTGTAAAAGCTGGAGGTATTATTCCTACATCAGGTATAAATGATTTAATGAATACTGAACCACCTAAAGAATTAGAAATTCATGTATTTCCTGGAAAAAGTAATACATATAAATTATATGAAGATGATGGATTAACTAACCAATATAATGAAGGTAAATATATTATTACTAACATTGATTATAATTATTTAAATGATAATTATACTTTAATAATTAGTTCATTAGAAGGTAAAAGTGATTTATTATTCTTAAAAAGAGATTATAAAATTAGATTTAGAAATACTAAACAAGCAAATAACGTTAAAGTATATGCAAATGATCAAGAAATACCATTTACTCCTTATTTAATGGATAACGATTTCATTATAGAAGTAAAAGATGTTCCAACATCAGTTCAATTAACCATTAACTGTTTAGGAAGTGATATTGAAATAGATGCTTTAATGTTAATAAATGATGATATTGATAGTATATTATCAGATTTAAAAGTTCCAACTAATTTGAAAGATACAATTGCTTCAATTTTATTTAGTGAAGAGTTATCTATTCAGAAAAAACGTGTTGAAATAAGAAAATTAAAGAAAAAAGGGTTAGATAGTAGAAGTGTAAAAATCTTCTTAAGATTAATTGAATATATGAGTGAGGTATAAAAAAATGGCATTTAGTAAAAAAACAATAATATATGTAATACTGTCTTCATTATTTCTAGTAATAAGTAGTTATCTTATCTACAAGAATGCATATGTAGAACCAATTAAATATGATACATATATTGAAATATATAAAAATGAAAATGATTATAAAGTATATTTAAAAAACGATAATTCTAAAAAACTTGTTGGATATAATTTATATAAAACAATTGGATTAAATTTATATGGAGAAGAAATATCTGAATTACAACTTAATACATCAGATAATAATTTAAATGGAATTATATTACATTATAAATCTGATTATTATTCATATTATAATTTAGAAACAGAAACTAATCTATTTAAAGAATTAAAACTTAGATTTGCTAATTGGAATAAAAAATATATAGCAACAACAAAAAGTTATAAAGGACAATTTGGTATAAATTATGATTCTATATATGATTTAAATAATCAAGCTAAAGTATTGGATAATTTAGGAAGACTAGGACAAAGTACTTTATATTTCTTAAAAAGTAAAGATAAAAATTATTTCTATATAGATTCACATACTTGTGAACAAGCTAATACTTTATGTAATAAAATAAATATTTTTAATGATAAAGGAGAAGTTGTTTATACAATAGAAAATCAAAATGGATATATAGTAGATTTTGATAATATTCCTGTTAATTTTAATACAACATATGAAGTGAATGGATATTATAAAGAAGAAAATGGAAAGATAAAAAAATATAATTTTGATGGAGAAGAAATAAAATCTACTTTATATGATGAAATATTATTTGTTGGTATGTTTAATTATGTTGATTATAATATAGTTTATAAAGAAGAAGATAATTCTATATATGTAATTGATGCAAAAGAAGATACACTAAGAAAAATAAGTGAAAGAAATAGTAATGAATATTGCTTAGTAAAAGGTGATACATTACATATTTATGAAACTAACTGTTCAAATGTTAACAATGCATCTAAATACTATGATTTAAATTTAAGAAATAATCAAGTACAAGAAGTTCTTATTAATAATAATTGACAAATTAATTAATAATGATAAAAAACTACCTTAGTAATTGAGGTAGTTTTTATATGAATAAATATTTAAAAGATTTAAAACAAGAAATATCTTCTATAAAACATCCAAGATTAAATAAAATATTACAATCTGAAAAATTAGATTTAATTATTACAAAAGTTCAAGAAATATATCAAAATATATCAAATAAGTTAATTATTAAATACGATTTAGAAGATGAATTAAAACAAGGTAAAATATTTACTATATTAATAGCTATGATAGCCTTTATGTTATTAATAATTGTAACAGTTTTTTCAGTTGTAACTTTAAATTCTATTATAGGAATAGGTTTAATATTTTCTTTCTTTAGACAAATAATCTTTTGTTTTAAATGGGGATATACTATTATCAAAAATAAAGGTAAAATAATAAAAAAATATTTATCTAATTTATTTCCTAATAGTAAAATATTACAAGAAGAAAAAATTAGAAAGAATATTCCTTTATATGAAGAACAAATATTATATCAAATAGAAGATTTTATAGAAGAATTAAATAAAAATAGTATAGATTTAGAGATAGAAAAAGAAATAACGATAGAATTAAAAAAGATAGTTGAGGAACTAAATTTAGCATCATTTAATTTTGAAGAAGATTATAAATCTTTAGAATATAAAAGAAATATTTAAAATAGATTAACTAATTTATATAATTTATATCATGAAAATATAAATAAAAAGGAAAGACAAGAAGAATTTTTGGAGTTAAGAAATGATGTCTTAGAACAAATTGAAGAAGTTAATCATATAGTTTACGTAAAAAGAAAATATCCACATTAATGTGGATATTTATTTTGTTATTTTAATTTTATCCACATATTTGTGAATAATTATTTTTTAATATAAAAGATAATACTTAAAATAAATAGAATAATACCAAGAATTAAATAGATAAATATTAAACTATTTGTTGTGCCATAGATATCAAGTATTCCTTTGATAATAAAGCCTAATGTAAAGGTTATAATACTTGATTTAAATAAATTATGAGATTTAATATTAATATTTTTAAATATATTTGTTTCAATTAAAATAGTTAAAGGAAATATAAAAGATAAAATCATATAAATAGATAATACTCCATGACTAAACTGTTGATAAATAATGGTAAATAATATACAAAAGATAGTATAAATATAAAATCTAGTTTGTTCTTTTTTAATATCCAATGTAGACAATATCGGACACCTTCCTTTCTTCTATTTTACCATTTGTTGTAGGATTATTAATAATATTACCATTAAAATACATAGTGCTTGATCCTCCCCCATCTAAATTATATGCTGTTTGACAATTAAGAGATTTCATAAATGTTGCTAGTTCATATAAACTTAACCCAACACTATCGTTTGTTCTTCCATCAGATACAACAAAGACATAATGATTATTATCTATTATTCCAATAGCAGTTCTTGGATTACTTGACATAGCACGCCCTACTTCATCATTTGTTGAAACAGATATTTTATTATATTCTATTAATGCAGGTCCAAATGATAATATATTATAGGCTCCTTTTTTTACTAAATCTTCAATTGATATTTCTTTTTCATTTATTATTTCAAAACTGCCATCTTTATAAATGACTAAATCTTCTCTATTTGAAGGAGTATTTCGATAAACAACTCCATTTTTTAAAACATATCCAGTTTCTTGAACTCCATAATAATCTCCATTAATAGCAAGAATTGCATTTATATTATTTGCAATACTTGAAGTATAATCTGTTACATTTTTACCATAACTAGATTTAGCAAAAGCTGTTTTTAAATAATTAGCATTATTTACTAATATATCAGCAACATATATTTGAGTATTGTATTCATTGTATTCTTTTATATTAATTTCTATATTAGAATCTTTATATGTATTACTTGTAATTTCTGTTTTAATTTTTTTGGATTTAGTTGTATTAGTATTAATACTCGAACTATTATCAACAACTTGATATATTTTAGTATTTAAAAAGGTATCCCAAAGTATATAACTACTGAAAAGAAAGATAAAACATGTGTATATTATGATAAATTTATTATTTTTTATAAATATCACTTCCTTTAAAAATTATTTTCTTTTGTATAATATAATTTATTATAAATAATAATATTTCAACAATAATTTTAGCTAAATATGGAGTTATAAAATTTGATAATATTTTTAAAATAATAGTATTAAGTATTAATATTATAATTACTAAAGAATAGTATTTGATAATTTCATCTTTTATATTTTTAGAACTTTTAAATACTAATTTTTTATTTATAGAAAAATTACAAATAGAACTTATTATTCTAGCAATTATATTAGCAATTATAATATTATGTGTTATTAATAATAAAGAAGAATAAAAAGAATAATCTATAAAAAAACTTATAAGTGAAGAGAAAGAGAATTTGAATATCTCCTTCCCTTTTTGCTTATCTTCTTCTATTACCTCCATTTGGTCTTTGATTACTGTTTGGTGCTTGTTCATTTCCGTTTGATGTTTGTCCATTTGGCATACCTCCATTCATTCCTCCACCACCCATCATTTGATTAGTAATAGTGTTGGTAGTTTGTCCATTGACAATGATTGTTCCAGCGGTATATTTAGCTTCTCCATCATAGTCAAATGGTGATTGTCCAGTTATATTAACTGTTCCTCCATTGATATATATATTTCCATTAGAGTCAATTCCATCTGTATCACCTTGTCCCATATTAATAGTTATATTTCCTCCATTAATTTCGATTGTAGGTGCATAATTATTTGATTTATTACCTGCATTTATTCCATCATCACTGGCAGTTATATTAATTATTCCTCCATTTATTTTTACGAAAGTTGCTTCTAATCCTTCATGAGCATTTAAATCTATTGTTCCATCATTTATTTCAAGTTTTCCATCAGCATGTATACTATCATCATTTGAAGTAATTGTAATTTTGCCATTATTAATGGTAATATCTGAGTTTGAATGTATTCCATCATCATTTGTATTAATAGTATATGTTCCTCCATCAATTGTCAAGTTTCCTTCAGCTTTTAGCCCTTTTTGACTATTATTTGAATTACTTTTATTAGTTTTAATTGTATATTCTCCATTTTTTATTTCTAACGAATTTACACTTACTATTCCATCTCCATCTGTTGTAATATTAAATGTTCCATTTTCTATAGATAAATTACCTAGTTCTTCTTCATTTGTTGTTTTAATCGCATCTCCTGAACTATTAATAGTAAAATTACCATTTTCAATTACTAAACTATCTTTTCCTTTAATTCCATCATCTTCTGTTTCAATTATATAGGTACCTCCATTTATAGTTAAATTATCACTTGAAGATATTCCATCTAAATTACTAATAACTTTTAAAGATCCATCCCCAGATAAATATAAATCATCTTGAGATTTTAGTACAGAATCTAATTCTTCATTTACTATTCCTTCTATAACATTTTCTCCAACTAATTCTATATATGTACATTTAGAATTTTCAATATAAATAGCAGGTCCATTTGAATTTTTTATAGTAACATTATTTAATATTAATTTAACTTCATCATTTGTATTAATAAGTAACTCACCATCAGAAATACTACCAGTTATGGTATATACTCCACCTTTTGTAATACTAGTTGATTTAGTTAATGTTAAATCAAAGCTTTCAGCATTTTCCCAATTAACATTATCAACTATTTTAGATGCCGTAATATTACTTCCTTTATTTCCTTTAGCAATAAAATAAGATGAAGTTAAAAGACCTCCTATCATAATAAGTAATATTACTCCTAATATTATTTTTTTCATAAACATTCTCCTATCATTTCTTGAGTTAAAGATATTTTTAAATTTCCATTTTTAACTCTAATTTTATCAATAAATTCTTTTTCATTTATATTTTTTTTAGTATTTATTAAATAAGTAAGTTCAAACATACTTCCCATATTTATTGTTTTAGTACTAGTTAATTCATAATTTTCTATGTATTCACTAAATATTTCATCAAATACTTCTGTATAATCTAAATCTTCTGGTATACATACTTTTAAAATTCTATTTTTACTTTCTCCAAAGTGAAGTACATTTAATAATAAAATAATTAAAGATGCAATTATTGTAAATATAATTGAATAAGCAATGTAACCAGTTCCAACAGCAAGTCCTATTGCCATAGCAAAGAATACAGATAGTATTTCTTTAGAATTACCAGGAATACTACGAAATCTAATTAAAGAAAATGCTCCTCCAACTGCAACAGCTGTTCCTAAATTACCATTTACAAGTAAAATAACAATACTAACGAGTGATGGCAATACTACTAAAGTAGATATAAAGTTTTTATTTGTTCTATTGGTCTTTGAATGTACAAGGGCAATCATAAGTCCCAAAACAAATGATGTAATAATACATATAGCAAAATTTGTAATAGTTAAACTACCACTTAAAATTGAATTAAACATAATTTTCTACCTCCATATAATTTAATTTAAATTCATTTATTTCTTTTTCCTTTATAACTAAAGGTTTTGTATTTTTACTTTCTTTATTTATATATATTTCTCCATATTTAGAAAAACTACTTGGATATATTTTCATATCACTTAATATTTTAGTAAACCATAAAGGAATACTTTGTAAAGATTTAACTTCCATAATAACTAAGTCTTTATTATATAAATTTCCATTATCACCAAGTTCAAGTTTTAATTCGTCTTGTCTACTTCTTAAATTAAAGTCAAAAGTAACTCGAAAATTTATATTATTTTTATCATAGTAAGATAATCTATCATATCCTATATATAGTTTTGGATATATATTAAATTTTTTTATAACATAATCAATTTCTTTCATTATTTGATTATTATATTCTTTTTTTATAATTCCACTTTTCATATAATAATTAAAATCCTTTAATTTAATATCTACTCTTCTTTTAAAAACTACTCCATCATATTTTCCTTTAAGTTCTAAATAAACAATATCATTTAAATTAGGAACTGAATAACTTCTAAGTCTTACTTTTTCTTTAAAAATAGGTTTTTCTAAAGAATTAATAATAAAATCATTATTATCATTATCAAAATATAAATTACATATTTTACTTTGATAATATTTATCTTTTTCTAAATAATTATTTATTTTTGAAAATAATTGTTTATACTCTTCTTTAGTTAATATATATTTTTGTTCTACTCTATTAAAAATTTCCATTTTTTCTCCTTTCGCATATCATTATAGTTTTATTTTATGGAGATAAAATGGTTATATGGTTAAAATAACTTGAATTTATTGTGAAGTTTCTGTGAAATAGATTGTATCTAATAATAGAATGTGCTATTATGGATTTGGGTGGTAAATAGATTGGCAATTAAGAGAAGTTAGGAATCATATTATCTAATTTATATGGAGGAAATATGATTGAAACACAATTAAAACCAATGTTAAGCCCAAAAGGGTTAATTGAAAATTTGAAAACCGAGAATATTAAATTTAAAGAAATTTCTGAAAAAGAAGCAGAATATTATCTGACTAATTATGGTAATTACCATCTAATAAAGTCTTATAAAGAAAACTTTGAAAGGTATTATATAGAAGGTATATTTATTAACAAATATGTAGATCTAGATTTTGCTTATTTAAAAGATTTATCCGAGATTGATTATGAAGTAAGAGTAATATTATTTAAAATCATTATAAATATAGAACATAATTTAAAAATGAAACTTTTAAATATTATAGAAAATCAAAAGAAAGATATTTATAAAGTTATAAATAAATATCTAAAAAGAGATTTTAATGATGAAAAAAGATTACATAATAGTATTTATAGAAAACTTGGAAAAGAAAACTATAAAAACTTTATTGTAAAATATAATATAAAAGAAAATAATTTAATACAAAACATTCCTATATGGGAATTACTAGAAATAATAACTTTTGGAGAACTTGTTAAACTATATGATTTTATACTAAAAGAATATAATATAAGAGAAAAAGTAATAAAAGTAGATATTTTAAGAGATATAGTAAAATTAAGAAATTCTGTTCGTCATAATAATTTAGTTTTATCCAACTAAGCTATTAAAGATAATGAATATACTGTGGATTATAAAGTATTAGAGTTTTTAGATAAGTTCAATGTGGGTTCTACAAGAAGAGATCAAAAATTAAAAAATTCAACTATAAAACAAATAACATATAGTTTATATAGGTTTAATGAAATAGTAAAAGATAAAAATATCATTAATAATATAAAAAAAGAAATTATATATTTATTTGTGAATCGAATACCATTGCATAAACAATATTATAAATATAATGATTTATTATTATCTGTATATGATTATTTTTTTAGTATTATAAAAGTGTGGCAAAAAAGTATCAAAAAGTATTGACAAAAAATCTGGCGTATGTTATATTTAATACGTGGGAAAAAATGTTAAATCATTTTTGCAAGGGAGCTATAGAAATGTAGCACCCTATTTTTTACAATATAAAAGAATCTAATTCTTAACAACAGAAATAGATTTTTTTTCTCTTCCACATAAATAATCCATTGATACATTAAAATATTTACATATTTGATAAGCAAATGCTGTTAATATTAAGGTTTTTCCTTTTTCATAAGCCCATATAGTAGAATTAGTAGTATTTAGAATTCTTGCTAATTCTCTTTGTGTTATTTTATGTTGTTTTCTGAGCGTTTCTATCCTATGACCTATTAAAACTTTATCTAGTTCTAAAATATTGTTTGTTGTTTTATCATTACTAAGTTTTACTAAATAATCCAGAGATACGTGAAAATAATTTGCATACATATTTAACTTTCTTAAAGGAATAATTTCTTTTTCTGTTTCCCATACTGAAATAGCATGATTAGAGCAACCCAAAATATTTCCAAGTTCTTTTTGAGTTAAATCATTATCTTCTCGTAAGTCTTGTAACCGCCCAAAATCCATTATTTGACTCACCTGAACACATTTTTACATTTTTATAAAAAATAATCAAAAAAGTAGACAAAATACGAACGTTTTGTGTTATAATAGAGATATCATAGAAAACAATATTAATAAATGATAGAAACTTGTGAACACTAATATAGAAAGAGGTAAATATGAGAAATTTATTGAAAAAAAGAATAATATTATTATTAACGATTATTTTAGGATTAGGATTATCTTTATCAGCAATCTATTTTATGTATTATAGGCAAGATGCTAGAAGAAGTAGTCTATCTTCGGGATTAATTACTATTGATTTTGAAGAAACATCTAATGTTATTTTATCTAGTAATCTACCAGTAGTAGATGCTTATGGACTAGAGGATACTACTCCATATTCTTTTACAGTTAAGAATACAAGTAAAATACCAGTAGATGTAGAAATGAAATTAGATGTAAAAAGTAATACAACAATACCTCTTGGAGCCATAAGATATGGAGTATTCATTAATGATAAAAAAGTAAAGAAAGATTATGTACATGATGATAAAGTATTGTATACCTTTGAAGAATTATTAGTAGATGAAACCATAGAAGTAAAGATCTATTTTTGGGTAGATTATTACTATGATGTACCAAATCAAATCTTTAATGCTAGTATATTAGTTGAAGGAACAAGTAGAGATATATTATGGGAACCAGTAACCGTAACTTTTGATGCTAATGGGGGAACAGTAGATACTACAACAAAAGAAGTTGGAGTAGGAAGTAATTATGGAAGATTACCAACACCAACAAGAGAGGGATATACTTTTGATGGATGGACTATACCAGATGCAGAATATCAAGAGTTAGAATATATAGAAAGTACAGGAACACAGTATATAGATACGGGAGTTAAATTATATGATAACCAAAATCATGAGATAACAATAGACTTTGTACCTACCGAATTTTATAATTACAACACACTTTATGGAAGTACATATGATGCGGATACTTTTGAAGGATGGATTTATTCTAGTGGACAGTTAGCTTCTAGGTATGATTATGCGAGATATGGAAATGATAATCAAATATTATTAAATACAAGATACTTATATTATTTAAAAAAAGAGAACAATTCATTATCAAAATATGTAAATAATGAATTAATTGGAACAAATTCTGTAACAAGCGACTTAACAAATGAAAAAAAGAATGGAGTTTTTTTGTTATTTTTATCGGGTTCTGATTACGGAAAATATAAATTATATAATTGTAAATTATCCAAAAATAACGAATTAGTAAGAGATTTTGTGCCAGTAATAGAAACATCAACAGGAAAGATAGGATTGTTAGATGCTAAAAATAATAAGTTTTATGGAAATGATGGTGAAGGAGAATTTTTAGCAGGACCACTTTTGGATAAAACAACAAGTACAAGTAGGGTAATAACATCAACTAATCATACCATAAAAGCTAATTGGGTTCCAAGTACCTATACAGTAACATTTGATGCTAATGGAGGAACAGTAGATACCTTAACAAAACAAGTAACTTATAGTAGTACTTACGGAACATTACCAACACCAACAAGAAGTGGTTATACATTTATGGGATGGAATGGGAAAAATATGTTTAACGAAGAAGAAATATTAATGGCAATAGCAGGGGCAAAATATGAAAATAATCATTATGTTTTCACTCTTGGAAGTGCTCACTCAAAATATGGGGTTTCCGGAAAAGAAATACCTATTTACAATTTTAAAGAGAATACTCAATATTCAGTTACTATAATGGGATATAATGATGAATGTGGTACGAATTCTTGTTATACATCTAATCAAACACGAATATTGTTGCAACCTATTTACAATGAAGACGCAACAATAATGTTTTTTTCATTAAATTCTTTACAAGAAAGTGCTGTTTTCTATACGACTGCAAAAGGCAAAAATATATCTTATTTTAAAATGAGTTATGGATATGGAGGAGATACATATACACATATATCACATATTCAATTGGAAGAGGGAACAGAAGCAACCGAATATGAACCATATTATGTAACGTCAAGTACAAAAGTGACTCAAACAAAGAATCATACCTTAACTGCAATATGGAAAGAAAATACATAAACTACTTGAAATATTTTAAAAACTATGGTTTAATAGAGACATAAATTATTTAAGAAGTAGTAATTTATGTTTCTTTTTTAGAGAGTTAGTGGAAGGTGAAAACTAATATAGAAATATAAATGAACTTGTCTTTATTATAATAATTCGAAAGTCCGCGTTAAGGTAATTGAGTGAAATTAAGAATGGTACCGTCTTTTGACTTCTTTGTATCGTTCTTTTTTGTTATTATAAAATAAAAGTATTAATACAAAAAATGTCGAAATATATATTTTTTTTGTATTAAAATACAAAAACTTTACAAATTCTGTTGTTTGATGTATAATTAAAATATGTTTAAGGAGGATTATTAAAATGATAGAAAGAAATGAATATTTAGACGTTTTAAAAAGATTTAAAGATAAACAATTAATAAAAGTAATAACAGGTTTAAGAAGATGTGGTAAATCAACATTACTTGAAATGTTTAAAGAATATTTATTAAATAATGGAATATTAGATGAACAAATTATAAGTATTAATTTAGAAGATTTAAAATATAATTATATAACAGATTATATGTCTTTATATAATTATATAAATGATAATTTAAAAATTAATAAAAAAAATTATATATTTATAGATGAAGTTCAAAAAATAGATGAATTTCAGAAAGCAGTTGATAGTTTATATATTAAAAAGAATGTTGATATATATATAACTGGTTCTAATGCTAATCTATTATCTAGTGAACTTTCAACATTATTATCTGGTAGATACATAGAAATAAAAATGTTGCCATTATCTTTTAAAGAATATAAATCAGTTTATAAAGAATTAAGTAATGATGAATTATATCGAAAATATATATCATTTGGCTCACTTCCTTATACAATAAATTTAGATACAGAAGATGATGTAAGTATGTATATAAGTAGTATATATAATGATATTATAATAAAAGATGTTATGACTAGAAAAAAAATAACAGATGAATCAATGCTTAAAAGTATAGCTAATTTTGCTTTAGATAATATAGGAAATTTAGTTTCAACAAACAATATAGCAAATACAATGACAAATGATGGTAGAGCAATAAATGTAAGAACTGTAGAAAAATATTTAGAAGGATTTGTGGAATCGTTTTTTCTTTATAAAGCAAGTAGATATGATATAAAAGGAAAACAATATTTAAAAACAGGGGAAAAATATTATGTATCTGATTTAGGACTTCGTTATTTTGTACTTGGTCGCAAAATAGGAGATTATGGTCATATTCTTGAAAATATAGTTTATTTAGAATTATTAAGACGTGGATATGATGTATATATTGGTAAATTTGATGAATATGAAGTGGATTTTGTTGCAATTAATAAAGATGGTAAAACATATTTTCAAGTAGCAGAAACTCTTATAGGAACAGATAATAATATAAAAATATTAGAACGAGAATTAAAATCATTAAGAAAAATAGATGACAATTATGAGAAAATAATATTAACATTAGATAAAACTCCTTTAGCTAATGAAGAAGGAATAAAGATCCAAAATGTATTAGAGTGGTTATTGGATAAATAATATTTAAAATATATTGAAAATTATTGAAATATATTTAAAAATATGATTTAATATAGACATAAATTATTTAAGAAGTAGTAGTCTATGTTTCTTTTTTAGAGAGTTAGTGATTGGTGAAAACTAATATAGAGATATAAATGAACTTGTCTTTATTGTAATAATTCGTTATCCGCGTTAAGGTAATTAAGTGAAATTAAGAATGGTACCGTCTTTTGACTTCTTTGTATCGTTCTTTTTTTATTATAGGAGGTGTATAATGAAGTTAAATGATTTATATTGGTTTTTAGGAACTTTTGTAATTATTTATTTGTTTTATTTATTTACTTATGTAATTGGTAAAAAGAAAAAATATAATAAAGAAAAAGTGCCTATTGAACTTGGGTATTTAATTAGGAAATATCGACTGGATGTTAATAAAGTTAATTATAAAAAATTAATGAATCAAATAGGAATAGTAAGTGCTTTTGATATAGCTTTTACAGCAACATTTATGTTTATGTTTGTTAAAAATATTTATTTAAGTATAATACTCGGAGCAGTTATGATTATTCCTCTTATAATAATTAGTTTTAATATATTAGGTAGTGTTTATAAAAAGAAAGGATTGATAAAAAATGGAAACAAAAAAAATTGAAAAGAAATGGCAAAAATATTGGAAAGAAAATCATACATTTGAAGCAAGTAATGAAAGTGATAAGAAGAAATATTATATATTAGTAGAATTTCCTTATCCAAGTGGTGCTGGTCTTCATGTTGGTCATGTAAGAAGTTATTCAGCACTTGATTCTGTTGCTCGTATGAAAAGAATGCAAGGTTATAATGTATTATTTCCTATGGGATGGGATGCTTTTGGTGCACCAGCTGAACAGTATGCAATAAAGAATCATATTCACCCTAGTATAGCAGTTAAAGAAAATATAAAAACATTTAAAGGACAATTACAAAGTTTAGGATTATCATTTGATTGGAGTCGTGAATTTGCAACAACTGATCCTAAATATTATAAATGGACTCAATGGCAATTTTTAAAATTTTATGAAAAAGGTTTAGCATATAAAGCAACAGTTCCTGTTAACTGGTGTCCTAATTGTAAAACGGTTTTATCTAATGAGGATGCATCTGGAGGAGTATGTGAAAGATGTGGAACGGGTGTTGTTCAAAAAGAAAAATCTCAATGGATGCTTGGAATGAAGAAGTATGCTGAAAAGCTATTAGATGGATTAAAAGATACTGAATTTCAAGAAAAAACAAAACTTGCTCAAATTAATTGGATTGGTAAATCAACTGGTGCAGAAGTAGATTTCTTAATTGATCATAGTGATGAAAAATTAAAAGTATATACTACTCGTCCAGATACAATATTTGGAGTAACATTTATGGTAATTGCTCCAGAACATCCAATTATTGATAAATTAGGGACACGAATATTAAATTTAGATGAATTAAAAGAATATAAAGAATACGCTAGTCATAAAAACGAGATGGAAAGAACTCAATTAAATAAAGATAAAACAGGTGTTAAGATATTAGGATTTTATGCTATTAATCCTATCACTAAAGATAAGATTCCTGTCTATGTAAGTGACTATGTAATGATGAATTATGGAACAGGTGCTATAATGGCAGTTCCTGCTCATGATGAACGTGATTATGAATTTGCTAAGAAATATGGTATAGATATTATTCCGGTTATTGAAGGAGGAGATATTAATAAAGAAGCCTATGTTGGAGACGGAGTAATGATTAATTCAGGATTTTTAAATGGTATTGACAATAAACGTGATGCTATATTTGAAATGACCGAATATATGGAAAAGAATGCTATAGGTAAAAGATGTGTTAAATATCGTTTACAAGATTGGGTATTCTCTCGTCAAAGATTTTGGGGAGAACCAATTCCGATGATTAATTGTCCTACATGTGGATGGGTACCTGTTCCATATAGTGATTTACCAGTTAAGTTACCAAATGTTGCCTCATACGAACCAACTGAGACTGGAGAAAGTCCATTAGCATCAATTGATGAGTTTGTTAATTGTAAATGTCCTAAATGTGGTGGTCCTGCAAAACGTGAAACTGATACTATGCCAAACTGGGCTGGATCTTCTTGGTACTGGCTTCGTTATATGGATCCTAATAATGATTCTGAATTTGTCTCACAAGACGCCTTAAATTATTGGGGAAAAGTTGATTGGTACAACGGAGGAATGGAACATGCAACAAGACATTTACTTTATGCAAGATTTTGGAATAATTTCTTATATGATCAAGGATTAGTTCCTAATGCTGAACCATTTAAACTTCGTACAAGTCATGGAATGATTTTGGGTTCTAATGGAGAAAAGATGTCTAAATCTAAAGGAAATGTTATAAATCCTAATGATTGTGTTGATGAATTTGGAGCAGATGCTCTTCGTGTATATGAAATGTTTATAGGTGATTATGAAAAAGAAGTAAACTGGAGTACAGATAGTCTAAAAGGATGTAGAAAATTCTTAGATAGAGTTGAAAGAATTGGAGAAAAGGTTCGTGAAAGTAATAGATTTTCTAAAGAAATAGAAGTATTAATTAATAAAACTATTAAAAAAGTTACAGATGACTTAGAAAATTTAAAATATAATACAGCAGTTTCAAGTTTAATGATTTTATTAAATGAACTTGAAAAATTAGATAATATTACAACAAAAGATTATAGAACTTTATTGTTATTATTAAATCCTATGGCTCCTCATATAACAGAAGAATTAAACGAAATTTATAACTTGGGAGATCATTTATGTGAATCTAGTTGGCCTAAATATAATAAAGAAAAATTAATTGATGAAACTATTACCATTGCTATTCAAGTAAATGGTAAACTAAGAGGAACTATTGAAGTATCTAATGATACAGATGAAGAATCATTAAAGAAATTAGCCCTTGCTAATGATAATGTTAAAAAACATATAGAAGGTAAAACAATTGTTAAAACTATTGTTATAAAAAATAAAATAGTTAATATTGTAGTAAAATAGATTAAAAAGTTACAAAAAGTTGCAAAAAGTATTGCAACTTTTTATTTGTATGTTAAAATAATAAGTCAAAGAAAGGGAAAAAATATGGGAGAAGAAAGTATTGAAGAAATTTATTTAGATTTATTAAAAAAACAATTTTGTGAAGCAAAAGGATTGAGAAAAATTGATGAAAGTTCCAAAAGTGATTTGGAAGCCTTAAAAAAATTTATAAAAGAAAGACAAGAATTAGGTAGACAATATAATAGATTTTTAAGATTTTTAGGAATTAACATAACTACACGAAATACAGCAGAACTTGATAAAGGAGATTATGATTCAATTATTAAAGATTATGATACTTTAGCTATTACACCATTTCCAATAGATATAGATCATGATCGTATAATTGATATGAAAGATGCAAAGGTCCAACGATATATAACTCAAAATCCATTGTATAAAGAAGATATAAAAGAAATGATTTCTTTATATAATAATTATGAAAATGATATTTTAATAGGAATGTATGGTAAAACATATGACAATGATAGTCATAAGAAGATGAGACAAATAGTAACTTTATCTAAAAAAATAAAAGATTATCAATATAAAACAAGTTTATTTAAAGATAATAATAATTATTTCATTGTTTTATATACAACTTTAATGGAAACTAAGCGTCAATTTGCTCAAATGAAAAAAGCATTAGAAAAAGGAAATATTATTGATAGAAAATTGAGATAATTATATCTCATTTTCTTTACATTAAATTAATTTAGATATATAATAATGCCGAATTGGAGGACTCTATGGATAACAAATTTAATCATTTTTTATTAGAACAATACAAATTAGCAAATGGGTACAAATTTATAGATTTAAATTCAAAAACATTTAAAACAGATTATTTAGCATGGTTAGAAGAAAGAAAGCATCAAGGATATAAATATTTAGATTTTTTATATGAAATGAAACAAAGTATATTAGAAAGAACTACAGCAGAAGTTGGAAAAAACGAAATAGATTGTTTAACTTCTCCATTTGATACTACAATTATATCTCCATATGAATATAATGATATTGATGATAGAACAAGACTTATTCCAGCAATTATGAAAGTTGTAGATGAAGAAATAGTTTTACAATTTCCACCTATTGATAAAATAAGATTAATGACTTTACCTAAAAAAATAGAATTATTAATGACTGAGAATCCTTATACTCCCTACTCTATTTCAGGTTGGGATACTCTTCATAATAGTGGTAATTATGATATAGCAGTTGGTATATATGGAAGTACTTATGATAAAGATATTAAGGAAAAATTAAAAATGTTAAAAGATCTTAAAGAAAAAATATTATTTGGAGATTATAAATATGATTTGCATCATGATAAAGATATGTATTATGGAGCAATAGTAAGTGAAAGACAAGAAAAAAGATTAAAAAAATAAAGGAGAATCTATGGATATAGAACTTAATAGACAATTATTGTTACTTTCAGAAATGAGTGAAGTAGTTCATAATTATAAAGATGGTAAAAAAATTGATTTTACAAGAGTTAATTATGAAATAGAAAAATTATTGCATAGTGCAGAATCATGTAATAAAATTGTTAATAATGGAATAAAGTTATCAGATAATGACTTTTACCTTTTTTTAAATGAATTTGCGCGTATAACTGGTTGGAGTCAATTTGATTGTCAACAAGTAATAAATATGGCTTATGGTTTTAAATATGATGAATCAGCAACACTTATAACATCAATGCAACGTGTTTTACCAGAAAGTGGAGAAATAGTTAGGATTTACCTAGATATTATTTATAATCAAAAATTTAATGTGGATAGTAAACATGTTTATTCTGTAGAAGAAATACAAAAGTTAGTAAATCAAAAAAAGATAATAATTGTATGTGAAAAAGCAAGTAATATTGATTATGATAAAAAATATTATAGATCGGAAGAATATCATTCATTTGAATGTGCATATGATGAAGATAATTTGGAATATGAGTTTTTTAATGAAGGAGGAAGGTTTTATCCATATACTTTAATGTATATTAGAAAAGAGTTAAGTAGTGATAAAATAAAAAAACTTATATCAAGCCATTTAAATAATGTTAATGATGAAATATCTGATGTTATAACTGATGGTGGATTTGCAAGTGATTATTGGACTTATGTAGCACATGAATATTTAAAAGAATTTGAAAACCAAGGATATTCTAAAAGATTAAGAAGAATAAATGAAAGAAATAAAATTTTATAATTAATAGAAGATTAAAGTTGAGTTTAATCTTTTTTTTAAAATAATTGTTCCATTTTAATAAATATATGATAAAATTAAAATAGGATATTATCGAAAAGAGGTGATAACATATGACTTTATATGAGAGATTAGAAGATAATTTAAATGATAAAGATGAATTAACTAGAACTCTTTTAGAATTTGATTATATGTTAAAACTTCTACATAATAATGGATTTTGTATATATGATTTTGATCCTAAGAAAATAATACTTGAAAATGGTAAATTAACTTTTAATTCCTTTAGAAATGTTCTAAATGATATAGGAATTAGTCAAAATAGTAAAGAAATAAATATATATCAATTATCTAAAATAGGTTTAATGTCTTATAATAATATAATTACTGATGGAAAAATGAATCAAGAACATTTTGATTTTATTAGAAATAATTTAGAACAATTTAATCAAAATGGATTTATTCCAGAAGATATATATGAATATTATGAAGAAATATTTAGAAGACTTAGTATTACTTATTTAAATGATTATTTAAATAAAAAGAAAGAAGAATTAAGTATTAATCAAAATACAATTGTTAAAAAGAAAGTATTAGCAACAGAAGTTGGAAGAGCTTTGGCTAAAGAAGATAATGAAAATGCCTTTGTTAATATTTTGTTTATTCCAAGTATGATTGCTCTAGGATATATAATTGGATTAATTATCTATGTTTTTGTTATAAAATAAGGAGGAAAAATGAAATATGATTATAAAATAAATTATGAAAAGAATAAATATGATTATAAAAAATATAATAATAAATTAAATATTAATAAAGAAATTGAAAAAATAAATATTTATGAAAAAAATATTTATCTTAAAGAAAAACAATTTACTACATTTACTGATTTATTAGCGGCAGTTAGGAGATTACAAAGAATACCAACAGAAAGTAAAGAATTAGAAAAAACACCAGAGATACAACCAACAAATGTTAATAGAGATTTATTTGATCAAGTAGAACAAAAATTAAAACAAGCCTTATATTCAATTAATGGTAATGTTGGAGGAGGTAGAACATATTTATCCTATCAAATCGATAAGAAAAATTTTGCTCAAAAAGCTAATGGTAATATTTTAAGTGGTGTTCGAGGTGTATTTTATAAGTTTGATAGAGGTGTTGTTCTTATTGATGGTAATGGAACTAGAAAAGAAGAAATATTAGATGGTACATCTCATCATCATGTAGATGCAACTGTAAGACAAGCATCTTTATTAAATGTGTCAGTTAGTGATGAAGCACCATATAATGCAGGTGTTGATGCTACAGAACAAGGACTTGTTGTAATGCAATTTGAAGGAGATAATGGAATAATATACTTACCACCTAATTTAACATTAGAACAAATTGATAGAATAATTGATGAAATAGTTCCAAGAACAATGTTTAATTTTAATATATATCAAAATCAACAAATATTTGATGATGATTATAATACTTTAAGTTTTTTAAGATTATTAGATGAAATATTAGAAAAAATAAATGTAGATGAATTAGCTTCGCAAAGAACTGCATAATAAAAAAATGGATGATAATTACAATAGCATTAAAAAAATAAGTAAAAACACTGTCAAATTTTTTTGAAAATGTCAGTAAATAATTTTTAGAGAATGTCAGTAAATA
>CAMVLU010000014.1 GCA_947168405.1 uncultured Clostridia bacterium | reverse complement strand
AATATAAAAATATATAATAATAGCCTAATATTTAAACTTTTATTAGAAAATATTATATAAATTACATAATATAAAACATATTCAAAGAAGATAAAATAAATATTATATTTAAAAAATAACACATAATAAAATCCAATTATAATTGAAAGAATAATACTTGTTAATTCTTTTCTTTTTAAATATGATATTAAAAGAGGAATATTAATTAATACAATTGATTTAGTATAATCTTTTAATAGTACAAATAATAATACTTGTATAATTAGTAAAATGGATAAATAATTATTATTATATTTATTTAGATAATTATTATATGAAATACTTAATAAATAAATAAAAATAGGAATAAATATAATAGAAATATTAGTTAATAATACAATCATTTAATCACCTCTGATTGTATTATTTCATATTTATTTGTCAAAATTTGTCGAAATTTGTAAAAAAAAGATATGAAATTATTTTTTCATATCATCTATATATTTTTTTAATTGTTTAGAATTGTTTCCTAAAATTATTTTTAATTGATTATCTATTTCCACAATTCCTTTAGCTCCTAATTTTTGAATAGCTTCTTTATTTGCTTTTTCTACATCACGAAGAGTAACTATAAATCTTGACAAAGTATAATCCATCGATACTATATTATCTCTTCCTCCTAAATATTCTACTAATTTATTAATTTCTAAATGAGCATCTTTCTTCATTGATTTTAAAACTGCAAATAATACAATTAGAAAAACTATTCCTATTATAATATATTTTTCCATTTGACCACCTTTTTCATTATATAATATTTTTTAAAAAAATTCTATATATTATCAAACTCCTTTAAATAATAATACTATTAATGCTAAAAGTGATATACCTAATCTATACCACATAAATATATTATAATCATGGTTTTTAATATATCTAAGTAAATATTTAATACATAAAAGTCCAAATATAAATGATACTAGAACACCTACTACAAATGCACCTATGTTATATGTAATAAGTGATATCATATCTCCTTTTATTATCTTGATAAATACAGCTCCTGCAACTACTGGCGCAGATAAATAGAAAGAAAATTTTGCAGCATCTTTTCTATTCATTTTTAAAAATCTACTTGCAGCAATTGTGGTACCACTTCTAGAGAACCCTGGTATTAAAGCACATACTTGACTACATCCTATAATAATAGCATCTTTTAATTTCATTTCTTCAAATGACTTACTTTGCTCATTATATTTATCGGCTAAATATATAAGTATTCCCATTATAGATAAAGCAGCACATATAAGAACATAATTACTTCTGACTAATTCATCTATTTTATCTTCTAATAAAACTCCTACTATTGCTGCTGGTATAGTTGCTGCTACTACATACCAAAGTAATTTTCCATTTGTTGTTTTAGTTCCTTTGGTAAATCCTTCTTTAATCATATTAACAAAATCTTTAAAGAAAAATACTAAAATAGCTAGTAATGTACCAAAATGAAGAGCTATATCAAAACTCATTTCATATTTACCAATTAAAAAACTACCTATTCCAAATATATCTCTAAATATTATTAAATGAGCACTTGATGAAATTGGTAAAAATTCTGCAATTCCTTGAACTATTCCTAATATAATAACTTGTAATATTTCCATATTAAACACTTCCTTTACTTTATAAGTATATCATAAAAAAAGAAAAAATATATATAAAATTTATATTTTTTCTAACTTTTAATTTAATTCTGTAAAATACATTACGGCAGATATTGCTCTTCCACCACCTGATAATGTTTTAGGAGATGAAGAATTAGCATCTTTATAAAATAATGCTGTTGAACCTCCTCCATCAAAATTAAATACTGTTTTACATCCTAGAGTTCCAACAAAATTTGCAAAATCTTGAATATATAAAGTTGAACTTTTAGTTGTAATTATAATATAATTATTCTCATCTATTTGACAAATTGCATTTCTTTTTGCTTTAGTACTTTTTGTATTTGAAACATCTTGTACTTGTGAATTTAATACTAAAATTGGATGAAATGTAAAGGTATTACGAGCACCACTATCAATTACATTTTGAAAAGCAATTTTTCTTTCTTCAACTGTTGTATTACTCATAACCGGAACATATTTTAATTGATTTGTTCTATCTATGTAGAATACATAATTATCTGATGAATATTTTTCATAATCATTATATAATACATTACCATTATAAATCATTAAAGGAACTGGCACTTTATAATCATAAAATGAATCTTTTTTTACAACTGAATCATAATATGTACCTTTTTTTACAGGTGGATTAGCATTAAAACCAACAACTATTTTATTTTTTAAATTGTTTTCTTTTATGGCAGTCTTTAATAATTCAACCGGTTTTTTTAATGAATTGGTGCTTATAAATTGTTGATGCATTTGATTAACAGCATCTTTTGCCCAAATTCTTGTTAAATACCATCCATTTTTAGTTGTTACATATACTTTTAATGAATTACTTTCAGATTTGTATTCTACTTTTTCATCACTTTTTGGAGTAATTACTGGATAATAACCTGTTTCATTAGGTTCAGGTGTTGGTGTTACAGGAGTTGGTTCTGGTTGTTGCTCTGAAGCATCAGTCATCTTAACACATTTTTTTCCTTCTACTTTATAAAAACTTGGTATTCCATCTATCATTATTTTTCTAAAATTATTTATTAAATTAATATCTTCTTGAACATTTTTACTATCACTTAAAAACCAATTAATATACTTTTCTTGATCATCATTACCACCAAAAGCACTTACTCTTTTATGAATATTAGATATAGAACTATCATTTCTATTTGTTTTTTTATAATGCCTATAGAAATATGATATCTCATAGTCTTCTAATCGATATTCTAAGGGAACTCCTAATATTCCTTCTAATAAATTTGCAACTGTTCCTGTTCTATCAGTTCCCACTGCACAATGAAAATAGACTCCTTTATTATTAACTATTTGTTGCATAATTTGTTCTACAGATGTTCTTGTATTTTTATATTTTGCAGTTCCTAAATAATAACCTGTATCACTATTCATTTTTTCAAATGATGTTAAATATTTATCTTTTACTTTTTTCCATGAGCTAGTTTCTCTTAAATCAAATATTACTTTTATTCCTAGATTATTAAAGATATTTGTTGTAGAACTATCTTTGCTACTGTGATTTGGATTAGCACCTCTAAATAATATACCATATTTAATTTTTCCACCATCAGCTTGATATCCTCCTAGGTCTCTTACATTTCTTGTTCCATCAACATTAATCATTCTTAAATCACCAGTTAGTTTAACATATTCTTTATTACTTGGATTAGCTTCTTCTTCTAAATAATAAACAACATTTGGCACCATTACATATGGAGCGATTTCTTTGGTAATTGTTTTAAGATAAGTAGTTGTTCCTGTTTTTTCATCATATATTGATAATTTTATATTACCATTCATATTTGGATAATATGGATTAGGAATATCACAAAATATCTTAGAACACTTGTATTGTTTATCAACACTTTTTATATTTTTTGTTTGTAAAGTATCATAATACTTAATTGCATCATTTCTTTGATCATGTGTTTTAATACTAATATTAGGGTTAGGTGTTGGAATTGATTGATTATTATTATTTCCATTTGCATTTGTAACTTTACAAACTATTAATGAATTGTTAGTAGCATTGTCATAAACAACTACATGAACATTATCGAATTCTTTATCATAATTATAAGTAGATGCACTAGTTTTTTTCAATTCCTGTCCATTTCCATAATAAACATAACTATTTATTCCACTTAATTCATCTTTTCCATCTACAAGTATAGTTGTTTTTCCATTCTCAACAGTTGCCGTGCAACTTCCTGTTGGATTTGTTTTATCAATTTTATTAACTTGTATAACTTTTTCTTTATAATTATTATCATTATCGTATAATAAAAATTTATAAGTTCCATTTTTAGATACTTCATAAGTACTATTTCTATCTTTACCAACAGTTCCATCAGGAAATTTTATATAATTAAAATTACTCATTTTAACATTTATTTTTAATGTAACATTCTTATTTGTATATTTAATAGAATTACTTGAACTTACTGCTGATGCCAAAGAAGTTGTATCTAAAATAAAATCACTTTCATCTTCTAATATAGAGGCATCATCAAAATCCAAAATATTTATTTTTTCAGTTACATATTTATCTCTATTATTTAAATATAAAACTAATCCAATTATTCCTATAAATACTAAAATTATTACTATAACTTTTATATAATTAATTTTTCTTTTCATATTTCCTCCAATACTTTAATATAAGTATAACATAAAATTAAAAATTATTATATATTTTTTTTATTTAAACATATATTTTAATATGAAAAAAAAATCATTTTTAAAAAGTACGATTATATTAATAATAGGTGGATTATTAACAAAATTATTAGGAATTTTGATAAGAATTTTTATGACAAGAAACTCTTCTTTAGATGTTATTAGTCTATATATGTTAATTATGCCTACTTTTTCTTTAATGATGGCGATTAGTCAATTAGGTTTTTCAACAGGAATATCTAAAGTAGTCTCAGAAAATAAAGATAGTAGTAAAAAAATATTATTTTCTATATTACCTATTTCATTAATAATTAATATTTTATTAATAATATTATTAATATTATCAAGTCATTTTATAGCTTTTAATTTATTGAAAAATGAAAATGCTTATTTACCTATTCTTGCAATTAGTTTAGTTTTACCATTCGATTCATTATCAAGTATTTTAAGAGGATTCTTCTTTGGAAAAGAAAAAATGATTCCTCATGTTACAAGTAATTTAGCTGAACAAATTATAAGACTTTTATTTATGATTTTAATATTACCTATAATTAAAAATAAAAGTATTGTTTTTATAACAACTAGTTTAATATTAATAAATGTAATATCAGAATTAGTATCAAGTTTAGTTTTAATATTCTTTTTACCTAAATCATTTAAATTAGAAAAAAAAGATTTAAAACCAAGTATAAAAAGTTCTAAAAATGTTTTAGAAGTGTCTTTACCAACTACGATTACAAGAATAATTGGAACAATATCTTTCTTTTTCGAACCTATAATACTAACTTATATATTAACTAAAAATGGTTATACAACTAATTATATTGTTACAGAATATGGAATAATAAATGGTTTTGTAATGCCTATTTTATTATTACCAGGATTTTTTACAAATGCTATTAGCAGTGCCCTTTTACCAGTTATAGCAAGAGAGTATTCCAAAGGAAATAATTATTATGTAAAAAAGAAATTAAAACAAGCAATTATTTATTCTTTATTAATAGGTGGAATATCAACAATAATAATCTTTTTATTTCCAGAAGTATTTTTAAAATTTTTATATAAAACTACAACTGGAGCTAGTTATATAAAACATATTTCTTTTGTGTTTTTAATATATTATATCGAAGCTCCTTTAGCTACATTTTTACAAGCTACTAATAATGCTAATTTAATGATGCAAGATAATTTTATAGGTATTATTTTTAAAACAATATTTTTAGTTATTTTAAGTTTTATTCCAGGTATTGGATTATATTCTTTATTAATATCATCAGGAATAAATATTTTAATTACAACAATTAGACATATAAAACATATAAAAAAAGTGATTTAATTAATCACTTTTATAGTATTTATAACTGGTTGATTTTCATATACAATTGTTCCATTTTCATCAATTGCAAGAGGTGCTATTTGTTCTTCTATTTTATCAACAATATCCATTCCTTCAGTTACATGTCCAAATGCAGCATAGTTACCATCTAAGAAAGTACTATCTTGATGAACGATAAAGAATTGACTAGAAGCACTATTATTATCATTACTTCTTGCCATAGATATTACTCCTCTTGTATGAGATATATTATTTTCTACCCCATTTGAAGAAAATTCACCTTTAATAGTCTTTTTACTTCCACCTGTTCCGTTATGATCTGGATCTCCTCCTTGAATCATAAATCCATTAATTATTCTATGAAATGTTAATCCATCATAAAAACCATCTTTAGCTAAATTAACAAAATTAGTAACAGTAATAGGTGCTGTATTAGCATCAAGTTCTAATTTTATTACTCCATAATCTTTTACATCTATTTCAACATTAACCATTCCACTTAATAACTCCTCTTTTTCATTTTCCTTAACAAATAATTTACATCCACTTAAAAATAATGTTAATACTATAATTAATAATAATAATTTTTTCATCTTACAATCATTTCCTCTCTTCCTGCTCCAACTCCTATATATTTTATAGGAACTCCTACAAATTCTTCAATTCTTTCAATATACTTCTTAGCAGAATCTGGTAAATCTTCATATTTTCTGACTTTAGATATATCTCCAAAATTACCTTTGAATGTTTCATAAACTGGAGTACTATCTAATAATTCTTTTTCATTAGTAGTAAAATCAGTTGTAACCTTATCACCATTTTTATAAGCAACACATACTTTAAAAGTATCTAATTTTCCAATAGTGTCTAAGTGATTCATACATAAACATGTTATACCATTTATTAAACATGCATATTTTAAAGCAACTAAATCTAAATATCCACATCTTCTAGGTCTTTTCGTAGTTGCTCCATATTCATGACCAAGTTCACGAATTTTATCTCCAATTTCATTTTTTAGTTCTGTTACGTATGGTCCCTCTCCAACTCTTGATGAATATGCTTTCATAACACCTATTACTTCTCCTATATTAGATGGATTTAAACCACTTCCAGTTAATATTCCACCTATTGTTGGATTACTACTTGTAACAAATGGATAAGATCCAAAATCAATATCCAAAAGTGTTGCTTGAGCTCCTTCACATATTACTTTTTTATCTTTATTAAGTAAATCATGAATTAATATAGTAGTATCACATACATATTTTTTTATTTTTTTAGCATATCCTAAATATTCTTTATAAACATTATCTACATCAAATTCTTTTTCACCATATAACTTAAATATTCTATTCTTATTTTCTATATTAATTTTTAATTTATCATAAAAATTAACTAAATATAAATCTTCAACTCTTAATCCACATCTTTCATATTTATCACAATAACATGGACCTATACCTCTTGCAGTTGTTCCAATTTTCCCTTTACCACGATTTTTTTCAAGTAATTTATCCATTGCTATATGATATGGAAATATAATATGTGCTTTAGTACTAATTCTTAGTTTAGAAACACTTTTTCCTTTATCTTCTAATGATTTAATTTCTTCAAGTAATACTTTAGGATCTATAACAACTCCATTTCCTATTATTGCATATGTTCCATTATTTAAAATTCCAGATGGTATTAAATGAAAAACATATTTTTCACCATCTACTTCAATAGAATGACCAGCATTATTACCACCAGTTGCGCGTAATGCAACATCTGCTTGAGTTCCTAAGTAATCTATTATTTTTCCTTTACCTTCATCCCCATAAAAACTTCCCAATACAACATCTACTTTTTTCATATTACCTCTTTCTATGTTTACCACTAGTTAATTATATAAAAGTTCTTTATTATATTCAAGATATTAGACAATAAAAAATTCAAATTGATATATCAATTTGAATTTATAATTTAATTAACTTTAACAGCAAATGTTGATGATGAACTTCCACCATTAGGTTTAACATCTATCATTGCAGTTCCAGATCCAACTGCTGTAACTGTTCCATTTTTATCAACTGTTGCAACATTAGGATTTTCACTTATAAATGTAACTGTTTTATTACTTGCATTTTCTGGTTTAACTTCTGCCTTTATTGTAAATATTTCTCCTTTATTAAGAGTAACTTCTGTTTGTCCTAATACAACACTTGTTGCACGAATTTCTTTAACATTTATTGTTGTTTTTGCAGTTGCATTTCCTTGATTAGCAGTTGCTGTTATTGTAGCACTTCCAACTCCAACTCCTCTTACTAATCCTGTTAAACTATCAACTGTAGCAACATTTGTATTTGAACTAGTATATGTTAAAGATTTATATGTAGTATTAGTTGGATTATATGTTACAGAAGATGATAAAGATAAAGTCGAATTTAATCCAACATTAAAACTTGAACTTTTAAATGAAATACTTTTTGCTTCAATACCTTTAGAATTACCACCAACATCGATTGTAGCTGTCGAAGTGCGTCCTCCATCAACTGATATTGCTGTTATAACAACACTTCCAGAATTAATTGCCCTTACAGTTCCTCCAGCATCAACTGTTGCAACTGATGGATTACTACTAGACCACTGAATTGTTCTATTTGTAACATTACTTGGTTCAAAAGATACATATAACTTTACAGAATCACCAGCATTCATATATTTATAATCTGTTAATATTTTTATCTTACTTACTTTAACTGAATAATTACCAACTGTTATCTTACAACTAGCAGTTTTATTATCAACAGTTTTAACTATAATATTTGCAGTTCCTTGTCCTACTGCTGTAACAAGTCCATTTCCATCTACTGTTGCAACTTTCGTATTACTACTGCTCCAACTAAGTGTTGAAATTGCATTGCTTGGTGTAATTGTTGCATGTAATTGAGCTGTAGTTCCTTGTGTAATATTTAATGAATTTGATGAAAGTAATACACTCTTAGGATAATTGTCTGTCTTAACGACTTCACCAGTTTGAGTTGTTGTTGTTGCTCCTTTTTTATAAATTGTAACATATGCAGTATCTGTGATTGACCCGTTATTAGCTGAGACTGTAATTACAGCATTACCTTCTCTAACACCTCTAACAATTCCTCTAGAATCCACTGTTGCGACACTTGGATCACTACTATAGAATACTGCACCAAGTTCAGTTGCATTATTAGGCGTAATACTATAACTTAATTCATAAGAATGTCCTACCGCTAAATTAATATTTTTATTATTTAAACTTATTGACTGAACAGTTACTCCATCATCTTGAACAGTTACCAAACATTCTGATTCTATATCATTTATTAAAGTTTTTACTTTAATTGTTGCTGTGCCAACTTTTAATCCTTTTATATACCCAGAAACTTCATTAACGGAAGCAATTTTTGGATTACTACTTTCATAAGATACTTGTTTGTTATTAGCATTTTCAGGAAGCACTGTTGTAAATAATTGATAACCTCTTCCTTTCTTAATTCCTATTTCATTAACATTTAAAACAATTTCATCTGGTGCAACATCAGATGTTAAACTAATAACTCCAAATTGAATTAATCCTAAAAATAATAAAATTAATACTATAATAACAAGTAATATTTTCCATAGAACACCAAATATTTTGTTTGTTCGGCTATCATTACCATTATCGTCATTATTGTATATATCGTTGTTAGGATTATATCCTGGAGTCATATTTTGACTATTATACTCAGTATACATAAATTCCTCCTTCTATTTTACAAAATTATTATAACATATTAAAAAAAAAATTAAAATACCTTAAATGCTTTATATTTTAATTTTTCTTCTTTTTTATAAATAGCTAACTCTTTTCCTTCCTTATTTAAAAGTGTAATAAATGGAAAATTAATACCATTCAAAACAATTTCATTTCCATTTAAAACTTGTTTTAATAAATTTAAATCAGTTATAGTCACTATTTCAAAATTTAAGGCATCCTTAATAGATATTATATTTGAATTAATATCTTCAATTCTAAATTTACCACTTTTAGTTCTCCTAAGATCTTTCATAGTCATTGGAATATTTAAACTATCACCAACATCATTAATTAAACTTCTAATATAAGTTCCTTTACTTACCAAAGTTTTAAAAGTAAATTCATTTTCATTAAAATCTAATAATTCTATTGAATAAATTGTAACTTCTTTTTTAGGAACTTCTATTTCTATATTATCTCTTGCATATTCGTATAATTTTTTCCCATTTATTTTTATAGCAGAATATTTTGGAACAGTTTGCATATATGTTTTACGAAAAGAAGTTAATACATTTTCTAATTTTTCTTTCGTTAACACATAATTATCCATTTCTTTAACTATATTTCCAGTTATATCTAATGTATCGGTTTGAATACCGATTTTAACCGTAGCAATATATTCTTTTTTATCACTAGTAAGTAAATCTAAAATTTTTGTTCCTTTTCCTATTCCTATAACCATCAATCCTGTTGCAAGAGGGTCAAGGGTTCCTGCATGGCCAACCTTTTTTATTTTAAATTCTCTAGATATTCTATTAACAACGTCACGACTAGTTATTCCTTTTTCTTTATCAAATAATAATATTCCATCCATCTTACTTAAATCCTATCCAAAGACTTTTATCCTTATTATAATTATTATAAAAATTATCCATTAAAACAATATCTGTAAAAGTTTTACCATATGAATATTCATTCACTCTCAAACCCTTTGCAGTATTTTGTTCTTCTGCTACTTTATAAGAATTATCATTAACTTCTACAACAATTCCAACATGACCTGATTTAAAAGCAATATCACCTGGTTTAATTTTACCTTGAGCATTTTCTGCCTTTATAGAGTCAACTTTAACACCAGCTAATTTAGTAAATACAGTTGTATCAGTTGATGGAACAGCTTTATCATTTGTGCTTCCAGAATAATATCCCCCATTCATAATTGCCCAATTAACAAAACCACTACAATCCATTCCAAAAGGCCATACTGTACCATTCTTTTGCTTTCTATTAGCATCACTTGAACCTTTGTAAGTTGGTATTTCAACATCACAACCCCATTTACTTGGTACCCCTATAAGGTTATCACCATAATCTTTATAACCATTATATTCATGAGTATGTCCACCTGACCAAAAATATGGAATATGTACATCTATATGACTTGATAAATATAAAGCAGCAGCTACTACTCCACTTCTTGTCTTAAATCCTGCTGTTCTTACTGCATTCATTAATCCAGTGTTATATTGAGATCCTGTTCCACATTGAATAGTATTTTCATTATTAGCATATTCTCCTACACCTTGAGATACTTCAACACTTTTCACAAATAATTCAATTGAATCTAAATATTTTTCTCTTGCATCCTTATACTGTTTGCTCTTATCTTCGTATGCTTTTATATCAGCATTCTTAATTTTATCTTCAAGTATTTTTATTCTCTCTAAAGTTGCATATTCACGACATAAAGTTAAATCACTATACTGATAGTTAACAATTGTTTTTTCAATAAATGAATATAATAAACTAACTATTGTAGGTGTTAAAAATACTATAATTGATGCTATAATTTTGTTTTTAATATTTCCAAGTCCTTCTTTATCTTCGGGATTTATAACATGTTTATACATATCTATTGCAGCTCTAATAATTAAAACAATTGGAACAACAAACCTTACAATATTTATTATTCTACCAATTATATATATCATTCTTAAAAACAATGGTTGTAAACATACACTATCCATAAATAATCACCCTTTCTTATTATAAATATTCATAAAAAATTCATCAATTTTCGAAACAAAATTTTTATATCCATCAGGCCATATCATATATCCAGAAGCATGAATACTTTCGTTATTATTCATCCAAATAATTAAACTAAAACTATCACCATCTAGAACATCTTTAGCAAATTTATTAAATCCATCCCATTTTTCTACATGATATTTTTTTAATAGATTTTCTAATTCTATTATTTTATCATTATCAACAACAAATTCCTTTTTGTCTTTTTCTGATATTCCATATGGTTTTATTTTAGCAATATATTTATTTTTTTCTTTATCAAAAATCATTTCATACCTAATATTAGAATTAATTGCATATCCCTTACTGTATGATAAATTAAATGAATAAATATCTTTAATTACTATTTCTTTTTTCATTTTTACCTCATATATATTATTATAACATAAACAAAAAAATAAAAAAACTGAATAATCAGTTTAATTAAAATGGCGTCTCCAGTAGGAATCGAACCTACATTTAATTCTTAGGAGGAATCCGTACTATCCTTTATACTATGGAGACATTAGGAATTATGCTTTTAAATTTCCATATAAAAACAATTTATAATTCCAATCACTACTATCATTTGATAAACTCATTATATCTTCATTACTCATATTTTTAAGTAAATAATCAGCAACATCATCAACTTTACATTTAGAACAAATATACATATATTCATTTTCATTCCAAACCGCATCACTTATAGAATCTATAAATCTATTTAATTTAGTTAATTCTTCTTTATATGAATTATTTTCTTTTATTTCTTTTTTATTTATTTTATATTCCTTAAAATAAATTAAAATATCTATTGCTTTATGAATAGCCGTTCCATTTTTCAATAAATAAATTAATTCTATATTATTTATTTTTTTAAGTAACTTATCTAACTTAGAAATTATTTTCTTTTCTTCATCAGTATCAAGTTTTTTATTATCATAATATAAATCTATCAAATCATTTTCAATCTCTAATATTTTATATAAATTATCACTCATCAATGAAACACCTCATCAAAATAATTATTAATTTTATTTTCAAATATATTTAACATATTATTAACTTCATCTAAATATTCCTTATAAGAAATATAAGTAATATCATTTTCTAAATAATCTAAATTATCTTTTATTTTGTTTTCTAATTCTTTTTTATTACCAATTCCATTTACTATTTGTTTTTGATACAATTTTATTTCTTTTATTTTATTTTTTATATCTTCTTTACTATCTAATATTTCTTTAGCTTTTATATAATTTTTATAAGAATCAGTATTTTTTATATAATTAATTATTTCATCAACTTTATTTTCTATTTCTTTATTCAACTATCTCACCATCTAAACTAAAACTTTTAGCATCAGTTATTTTAACATTAACAATTTTACCTATATTATCAATAGTTCCTTTTACATTTACAAGTTTATTTGTTTCTGTATAACCAAAAAGCATTCCTTCTTTAGTACTTTCTCCTTCTATTAAAACCGAATAAGTATTATTTAACATTTTATCATTTGATTCTTTAGAATACTTGTTTATAAGTTCATTTAATTCATATAATCTTTCTTCTTTTTCTTTTAATGTTATATCATCTTTTAACTTACTTGCTGGAGTATTTTCTCTTGGAGAATAAATAAAAGTAAAAGCACTATCAAATTTACAATAATTAACAAGATCTAAAGTTTCTTTAAAGTCTTCATCCGTTTCACCAGGAAAACCTACTATAATATCAGTTGTAATACTAATATTATCAATACTTCTTAATTTATCATATAATTCTAAATAAGACTCTTTTGTATATTTTCTTCCCATTAATTTAAGAATTCTACTACTTCCAGATTGAACAGGTAAATGAACAAAATTTAAAATATTATCATGATTTCTTATTACTTCTACCATCTTATCAGTAAAATCCCATGGATGACTAGTTATAAATCTAATTCTTGGAATGTTAGTTTTAGAAATATCTTCTAGTAATTCAGCTAAACTATAATTATCATACAAATCTTTTCCATAAGCATTTACATTTTGTCCAAGTAAAGTTACTTCTTGATAACCATCATGAACTAATTCTTTTACTTCATTTATAATATCTTCTTTCTTACGACTTCTTTGTTTTCCTCTTGTATAAGGAACTATACAATAAGTACAGAATTTATCACATCCATAGATTATATTAACATAAGCTTTATAAGGATTATCTCTTTTAACAGGAATATCTTCTATAACATCCCCTTCTATACTTTTAACTTCAATATTTTGTTTAGAATCATTAAAACTATTTTTTAATAATTTAGGTAAATCATCTAAATTATGAGTACCAAATACAAAGTTTACAAATTTATATTTTTTTCTTATTTCTTCAACTACTCCAACTTCTTGTGCCATACATCCACATAAAGCAACAATTATATTAGGATTCTTTTCTTTTAAATGTTTAATTCTTCCAAGCATTCCAAATGCTTTATTATGAGCATTTTCTCTTATACTACATGTATTTAACAAAATAAAATCTGCATCATTCATATCTTCTGTTTCTTGAAAGTTCATTAATTTTAACATTCCTTTTAAATTTTCACTATCATGTTCATTCATTTGACATCCATAAGTTTTTAAAAAGAATTTTTTATCTATACCAATATTTAAATATTCATCTAACATTTTAAAATTTCTAAATAAAACTTTATCTTTACTTCTAACTCTTGCTTTTTCATAATTAGGTATTTGCATACTATCACCCATTTCCAGTTAATAATAATATCATAAAATAGATATTTTTACAAACAAAAACTAACTTTATTAGTTAGTTTATTATTTAATAGTTTCATATAATAAATTCATATCATATAAAGTTACTTGAACACCTTCACTTGATTCTAATTGTTTACCATTATAACCTATTTTAATTGTTATATTTTCTTTAGTATTCATTTTTAATATATCATTTAATTTAACTTCTTGATTATTCTTAGTATAATATAATTTATATTCTAAATTATTACATACTAAATCTGCATCATTTTTTATTTCAGGTAAATTTAAACTAATACATTTAGGATTTATTTTATTTATTGTTTTCAATATAACATCTGTATCTCCCTTGTTTTCTACATCAAATGTATAAATAGCATAATCACCTGGTTTAGTAATTAAAACATCACTTGCTTTAATAAAAGTTGATTCTATTACAGGATCATTTGGAATAAATGCACTATTTATAACAGATGCTTTCATATTAGATAACATTACATTATAATTCTTATTAGCATCATTTAATATGTTATTATTATAAATATATAATCCAATAAAAAATCCTACTATTAAAATCAATAATATTATTAAGACTTTATTTTTCATATAATCACTACTTTCAAAAATATTATAACAAAAAAACTAATTTTTTTCAATTAGTTTCTTTGCTTCATTTATAGTATTATTAAAATTATTAAAATCTACATCTATAAAGTTAACTTCCATTTGATGTTCAAAAAAAGTATATTGTCTTTTAATAAAATGTCTTGTATTTTTCTTTATTAAATCTATTGCTTCGTCTAAAGATATTTTATTATCAAAATAATCATATAATTCTTTATAACCTATTCCTGTTTCTATTGCTTTACTATGAATATTATTATCATATAATTCTTTTACTTCAGATATTAATCCATCATCTATCATTTTATCTACTCGATTATTTACTATTTCATATAATTTATCTCTATTTGTTGTAAGTCCTATTGTTATAAAATTATATAAAGGTTTATGAATATCACTTTTAATAGTATTACCATTTTTTATTTTATTTAATTCTCTTACTAATCTTTTACGATTATTTATATGAATATCTGTTTTATAATGTTTTTCTATTTCATTTAATATTTCTTCATTAGTTAAATCATCAAAGGTATAATTATTTTCTTCATTTTGAAATTTATAATCATATAATAAACTTTTAATATAAAGTCCTGATCCTCCAACAATTATTACATTTTTGTTTTCTTTTAGAAATTTATCTAATAACTCTCTTCCGTCTTTTTGATAATCATATATAGTATAATTTTCTCTTGGATCTTTTATATCAAATAAGAAATGTTCTATACCTTGTTTTTCTTCTTCAGTGACTTTAGCTGTTCCAATATTCATATCCTTATAAACTTGCATAGAATCTCCATTTATAATTACAGCATTATAAATTTTAGCAAGTTCTATACTTAATTTTGTTTTACCAACTCCAGTAGGTCCAACAATTACAACAATCATTTTTCACCTTTATAAAGTTTTAAAACTTTATATTCATTAGTATCTAATCGATAATTATCCAACTCTTTTGTATTAGGTATAACTATATTTTTTAATATTTCTTCTTGATTTGAATAATAATATAAAAGTAAATCTTGAATATTATCTAACTCTGTATAATCATTAAAAGGTAAAACTATTCCATTTCCACTTATATTTAATACTTTTTCAAATTTAGAATTTAAAACAGGAAAATTCTCATAAAAAGAATTACCAATTAAATTAGTTTTATCTCTTAAACTTAATAATTGTTTTACAAAAGGTAAAACTATAGAACACTTTATTTTTAATTCTCTAGTAATATCTCCACTTGTACCAACTAATCCATTTTGATCAAATAAACAAATTTGATTTCCTAAAATAGTTGGAATTTTTAAAGCTAAATATCCATTTAAAAATAATTTATTATAATCAAATGATACTCTATAAGTAGAATCTATTTTACTGCCTTTCTTCCAATCAAGAGCTTCTGTCATATCATTTTTAAACTCTTTTAATAAAGCATATCTTGTTTTATTAAATTCATTTATTTCTTGTTGAACTCTATCTAACATTACAAAAGAAGAATATTTTTCTTTTGTAAAAAGATTATATCTTACTACTTTACCATTTTTTATTCTTTCTAAATCTTTAATACTTAGTCTACTCATATTTATATACTCCTTTTAAACATTTTTTCCAAATCATAATTAGTATAACTTATAATACTAGGTCTTCCATGAGCACAGTTAAAGGGATTTTTAGTTTTTCTTAACTCATCAATTAATTTACTTGCTTCATCAAGTGTTATATAATCTCCTGCCATAATACTCATACGACATGCAACCGTTGCAGCTACTCTATCTAAAAATTTATCTTCGGAAAACTTTTCATTTTCAACAATTATCTCAATAACTTTTAAAATAGATTCATATGTTTTATTACTTGATATCCAACTAGGATGTCTTCTAATTAAAATTGTATTATCTCCAAATTCTTCATAAGTAAAACCTAATTTATCTAATAAATCAAAATGTTGTTCAAGAATTAAATATTCATTTTTAGGAAGTTCTATTTTATAAGGAATTAAAACATCCATTATTTTATAATTTTTATTATTCATTTCTTCTTTTACTTTTTCATAATTAATTCTTTCTGCTGCAGCATGTTGATCAATTAAATACATACCATCTTCATTTTCACATACTATATATGTTTTATGAACAATAGCAATAGGTGTCATAGATTTTAATTTTACTTCTTCTATTTTTTCTTCTATTACTTTATTATTATTTTCAATAACCTTTTCTTCTTCAAAATCAAATTTAAATTCAATTGGTTTAATAGTTTTGCTTTCTTTAACAGGTTCATCAAAATAATTGTCTTCTATACTATCATCAATTGCTTTAGGAATCAATGTTTTTTTACTTAATTTGTCAGTTATAGTATCATATATTAAACTTTGTAAAGTATCTAATTTAGAAAACTTAACTTCCATCTTTGTTGGATGAACATTTACATCTACTAAAAATGGATCTACTTCTATATTAATAATAGCATATGGATAACGATCTTTTATAATAAATAAATGATAACTTTCAAGTATTGTTTTAATAATTTCATTATTTTTTACAACACGATTATTGATTAGTAAAGTTATTCCACTTCGATTACTTTTAGTAAGTTCTGGAAGTGATATATATCCACTTATTTTGTAATCATTATTTTCTGACTCTATATAAATCATTTTACTTGCAACTACTACTCCATATATATTTAGAATTGTTTTTAATAAATCACCATTTCCACTTGTATTAAGAAGTTCTTTTTCATTATTAACTAAAATAAATTTAATATTTGGGTAACTAAGTGCCATTTTATTAACATAATCAGTTATATGAGATAACTCTGTATATAAACTTTTTAAGTATTTTAATCTAACTGGAGTATTATAAAATAAATTTTTAACAACAATTGTTGTTCCTCTTTTTAAATCACAGTTTTCAACACTTTCTATTTTTCCACCTTTTATATTTACTAAAGTTCCTACTTTACCATTACTAGTTTTTAAAATAACATCGGATACACTTGCAATAGATGGAAGAGCTTCTCCACGAAAACCTAAAGAATTAATATTAAATAAATCATCAAGTGTTTTAAGTTTACTTGTTGCATGTCTTGAAAAAGCTAAAACTGCATCACCCTTATCCATTCCTATTCCATCATCTATAACTTTTATTTCTTTAACACCTGAATCAATTAGTTCAATTTTAATTGTTGTAGCACTTGCATCAATTGAATTTTCAACTAATTCTTTTACAACATTCATACATCTTTCAACCACTTCTCCAGCTGCTATTTTATTAGCTAAATCCGAATCCATTACTTGTATTTTACTCATATTAATACCTCTTATTAATTATTTTATCAAAAATAAATAATTAGTAAAGAACACTAGACAACATTTTTTTATTTTGTTAAAATAACTTTGTGATTGATATGAAAAGATTTAATATGATAGATGAAAACTTTATATGTGATAATTGTAAACAAGAAGTTTCTAAATTAAACTATACAGCAAGAGATCATTGTCCAAATTGTTTATATAGTAAGCATGTAGATATAAATCCTGGAGATAGATTAAATACTTGTAAAGGTTTATTAAAGCCAATTGGAATAGAAAAATATAGAGATACTTATAAAATAATTTATCAATGTGAAAAATGTAAAGAAATACATAAAAATAAGATTGCAAATGATGATAATATGGATTTAATAATCGAATTAACTAAAATAGAATAATATGAGTATCTATAAATTTTCTAATAAAATATTAAGTACATTTTGGTCATCTATTTTATTTATAGAGAAACATTTCTTACCTAAATCTTTAAAACTTGCACCACAATGATATAATATTTTTTTATCAATAATAATAAATCTATCATGTATTTTATTATTAATTACTAAATCGATGTTAGAATATTGTTTTTTATATTTATTATAATCATCATTATTATATTTATTTGTAATTAGAGTAATTTTTTTATTAGTTTTAGATAGAATATCTAAAATATTTTTATCTATATAATTATCAATAATCATAATACTATTTTTAGATGTATTTAATATATCTAACATAACAGAATATGCATCATATATTTGACCTTCAAAAAATATATGATTATTTTTTTCTTTAAAATTAGATAATGTTTCTTCAATTAAATCAATTCTTCTAGAATCCTTTAATACTAAATTATTTATATATTTTTGTTCTATCAAATCATTAGATACAAATTTTCTAAGGGCAACAAATGTTCGCATAATTTTTATACTTACTCGTGTCGCAATCTCTGTCTTCAAAGTAGTTGCTAGCATACTGACCCCTTGTTCAGTAAAAACATATGGCAAATATTTAATATTATGACCTCTTGTAATTTTCAAGGTTCCATTTTGGAACCTTGAAAGTGAGAGTGTTTCCTCAATAGTTAATTGAAAATAAAAATCTTCTGGAAATTTTTCAATATTCCTTTTTACAGCTTTATTAATATCTTTTGTACCATTTGTACATTCGTAAAGTTTTGCTAGATCACTATCCAAAATAACTTGAACACCTCTTATTTCATAAATCATATTTTCAATTTTAATATTTTCTTTTTCTATTACATTGTTCATGTATAACCTCCAATTATGCAAAGGTAGAAACTATAAGTTTATACTTACTACCACTAGATATAATATATCACATTTGCATATAGTATACAACTATATTTTAATATTTTTTTTAGTAACTTAATAATATGAATATTAAAAAAAATATAAAAATATTTTACCTTTTATATTTTTCTATTAATCATTTTATATTAAATATGAATACTTATAGGCAATACCAATAACAAATACTTTATAATCTCATAAACTATTAGTAGATTAAGGAGGTTATTATGTATTATAATGGTTATAACTATGGATACGGTAATCCATGCTGTGGTAATAATAATGTAGGATGGATTTATCCAACATGGAATAATAATTCTAACTATGCTATTATTATCGTATTATTCATTTTACTAGTAATTATCATTGGTACTAGATGGGGAAGATAAGAAAATCTTTCCTTTTTTCTTGTTTTGTGATATAATATATCCAAATGAGGGGATTAGTATGTTATTAATGAAAGATATATTAGATGAAAAAGAAAAATGTTTACATCAAAAAAGTAAAGAGGTTTCTTTTCCATTAAAAAAAGAACAAAAACAAACTATCAAAGATATAATAGAATTCTTAACAAATAGTCAAATACCAGAAATGGCAGAAAAATATGATTTAAGACCAGGAATGGGACTTACTCCAGTTCAATTAGGTATTATGGAAAGATACATTGTTATAGTTCACGAATATGATGAAGGTAAATTTGATAACTATGTTGTTATTAATCCAAAACTAGTAAGTAATTCAGAAGAAATGATATATGTTGGTGAAGGAGAAGGATGTCTTTCAGTTAATCGAGAAGTTCCTGGAATAGTTCCAAGATATGCAAGAGTTACTATTGAAGGATATGACGAAGATGGTAATAAAATAAGAGTACGTGCAAGAGAAGAATTAGCAATAGCTTTTCAACATGAACTTGATCACTTAGAAGGAATATTATTTACAGATAAAATAGATCCAAAAGATCCATATAAAAATAAAGATTTATATCGTGAAATATAAATCTTTTATTTTACATTCTTTTTTAAATATTTACTTAATTCTTCTAAAATGTTTTTATAAGTAATTTTATTTGTTAATTCTTGATTTAAATCATCTATATTAGAAAAAATATCAAATACTTCTAAAAAGTCCGGAAAAATACTATCAAATAATTCTCCATAATAACTATCTTCATAATACATATAACATTTTTTTATAAATTTTGCTATATCATATAAATTATTACAATTATCTAAATTTAATTGAAATAACATATTCTCTTTTTGTTTATTATAATCTAAAGTTTTACCTATTATTATTTCTTCTTCTATAATAATATCCTTAGTAATCATTTCTTTTAGTTCTTTTATTATTTCATCTATATTAAAAGCATCATATATTCTAAAATGATTATCATCTGCACATCCAATTAATATATTGGTTTTAGTATTATTCTCTTCATTATATTTTTTTACTTGATTAAAAATATCTAATAAAAAATTAAATTGAGACATAGTTAAATCACCATTATTAGGTAAATCAATTATTAATTCTTTTCCCAAAGAAAAGTAATGTATATTTTCACTTCTAAGAGTTAAATAACCTTTGGGATTTTTTTCATGAATAGAATTTTCTACATCCATCGCTAACCATTCATGATTGGATAAATCAATATTAACAAGTTCAGTATAAAATATAGATTGTTTATCTGTAATAACCCCTACTCCTCTTCTTTTATCATTTTCTTTACAAAAATTAAAATATTCATATACATTATACTTTAAACATTCATTATCTACTTTCATTTTTTAATCCCTTTTCATATGCTAAATAAACATTTTCCATTAAAGATATAACAGTCATTGGTCCAACTCCACCAGGAACAGGTGTCATTAAACTTGCTTTTTCAAAACAATCTTCAGAAACATCTCCATAAATTTTTCCATCTGCTCTATTTATTCCTACATCAATTATAACTACTCCAGTTTTAATCATATCTTTAGTTATTAATCCTTTTTTTCCTACTGCAACTATTAATATATCTGCATCTTTGGTAATTTCCTTTAAATTATTAGTTTTAGAATGACATAAGGTAATAGTAGCATTTCTATGAAGTAATAAATGAAATAAAGGAAGTCCTACTAATTCACTTCTACCAACTATTACTATTCTTTTTTGTAAATCTACTTTATAATAATCAAGTAAACTAATAATTCCTTTAGGAGTACATGGAATAATACATTCTTCTTTTTTTATTAATTTTAAAAAATTATTATTTGTTAATCCATCTACGTCTTTAGAAGGAGAAACTGAATTAATTATTTTATTTTTGTCTAAATACTCTGGAAGTGGTAATTGAACTATTATTCCTGTTATACTAGAATCTTTATTTAATTTTTCTATTTCTTTAATTAATTCAGATTCGTCTATTTCATCAAAATGTAAGTTTTTAAAATTATAACCAATTTTTAACGCAAATTTTTCTTTTTGAGAAACATATACACGACTAGCTTCATCATCACCTACACTTATTACTACTAAAGTTAATTTATCTTGAAGTTTATTTACTTTATTCTTTAATTCTTCTATTTTTAAATCTCTAACTAACTTACCATCTATAATATTATTCATAATTATTTAATTCCTTTCTTAATTTTTTATAATCAGGTATAATACTACCTACTAAATTCCAAAAATCTTTTGAATGATTAGCATGTATTAAATGAGATAATTCATGGACTATAACATAATCTAAATATTTAATATCTTTTTTTATTAATTCTAAATTTAGTGTCACTCTTTTAGTTTTAACATTACATACACCCCATCTTGTTGTCATAGATCTAATTGTTAAACTAGGATATGGTATTTTAATTGGAAAAATATTGTAATATTTATCTAATTCTTCTTTAAAAATAACTTTAGCTTGTTTTAATAACCATTTATTTATATCTATATTTTTTGATAAAAATATTTTATTATCTCCAAGTAATACCTCTTTAGAATTCCAATAAATAAGGTTATATTCTTTTCCTAAATACATAAATTTATCTTTATCTTTTAATTTTTTTTCTATTCTTTTAGTCATTCTAATAATA
>CAMVLU010000013.1 GCA_947168405.1 uncultured Clostridia bacterium | reverse complement strand
AAATATTAAAAAGAATTCTTATTATATTTTTTATTATTATATTATTATCTTTTATATTAATTATTATTATAAACAATAAAGTAATGCCTATATATATGAATTATGCTGAAAGTGAAATGGAAAGAGTAGTTACAACTGTTATTAATAAATCAGTTTTAGATTGTAAAATAAATGATGATATGTTTATAATAAAAAATGTAAATAGTAATACAATAGTTGATTATGATCCAGTAATTATAAATCAAATAATATCCGATATTTCTAATAAAGTATATGATAATTTAAAAAAAGTAGGAGAACAGGATGAAGAAATATTAGAGAAATTTAATTTAGATAAAACAGCTTTTTATATACCAACAGGTGTTATATTTAAATCAATATTGCTGAATAATTTAGGACCTAGAGTACCAGTTAAATTAGAATTAATTAGTAGTGTTAACTCTAATATTGAATCTAAAGTAACAGAATATGGTATTAATAATTCTTTAATTGAAGTTAATATAAAAGTTAATGTTACAATTAAAATGATATTACCAACAAGTTCTAAAAATAATAAAATATCTGTTGTTGTTCCTTTAACTGTAAAAATAATTCAAGGAAATATTCCTGAATATTATTTTGGTAATTTAAAAAAAACCAACTAAATTATATCAGTTGGTTCGTCATTTTTTATCTCAATTTTCGGCTTAACAGGAATTTCTTTTGATGTCTCTTGAGTATTTTTTTCTTTATTTTCAAGTTTTAAATCATGTAATTCTTGTTCATAATCTTCGTCATATAATTCATCTAATTCGTTATCTATAGCAACATTTTTATATATTTCTTCAAATGTCGTTATTCCTTCTAATACTTTTTCAAGACCATCTTGAAGAAGAGTAGTAACATCTTTTGTATAAACTAGTTCTCTTAATTGTTCACGATTAACATTTTTATCATTTATAGCATTTCTTATTTCATCAGTTATAACTAGTACTTCTTGAATAGCAATACGACCATAGTAACCATTACGACAATTTTCACATTGACCATTGACATCTTGAATTTCATTTACATCTTTTCCTAATACTTCTTTAAATACAGCTTTTTCATAAGATGTAGTAGGTCTAGTTTTACGACAATGTTTACACAATCTTCTTGCAAGTTTTTGAGATACTATTCCTGTAAGAGCACTAGATAGTAAGTATCTTTCAACTTCCATATCTAAAAGTCTTTCTATTGTTGATAAAGAATTATTTGTATGAACTGTTGAAAAAACTAAATGTCCTGTAATAGACGCACGAACGGCAATTTTAGCAGTTTCTGAATCACGAATTTCTCCAATAAGAATAATATTTGGATCTTGTCTTAAAATACTTCTTAAAACTCTACCAAATGTTAATCCAATTTCTGAATTTACTTGAACTTGATTAATTCCTTCTATATTCATTTCTATCGGATCTTCAACGGTTATAATATTTGTTTCTTCTTTATTTAAATATTGAAGCATTGTATAACAAGTTGTACTTTTACCTGTACCAGTAGCACCAGTTATTAAAATTATACCATTAGGAACTTCAATCATTCTTTTAATTTTAGTAAGATTTTTAGGAGTAAATCCTAATGCTTCAAGTCCTTCGGTACTTTTAGAATAATCTAAAATACGAATAACTATTTTTTCTCCCAAATTAGTATTTAAAGAGGATACACGCATATCTAAATCAATTCCATTAATAGTATCTTTTATCGAACCATCTTGAGGAAGTCTTGATTCCGTTATATTCATATTAGAAATTAACTTTAATCTAGTTGTTAAATTCTTTTGATATTTAATAGGAACTATAGTATGATCTTGTAATACTCCATCTATTCTAAGTCTAACTTTTAATCCATTTTCAGTAGGATCAAAATGAATATCACTTGCACGTTTACTAACAGCATAAATAATCATATTATTACATATGTTTGCTATTTCATCGTTTTCAAAATCATATTTTATCATAAGCCACCTCTTTATTCTAATAGCATTATATCTTATAATTCTATTTTCTTCAAGTACCAAAATAATATATTTTTGTCAAAATATACAAAATAATTGACAAATGAAATTAGTTATCATATAATATTCTCATTAAAAAACGAAGGGGGATTTTTTAATGAATAAAGAAGAATTAATAAAATTAAGAGAACAATTACAAAAAACAAAAGAATTAGGACAAAAAGAAATGTATTATACACCAGTATCTTTTAAGGATATAGTTAACGGTGTTATAAAAGTAGTTCCATTTGATGAGGATGTTAAAACAAAAGAAGAACTTATGGATGAATATGATCCAGCTATTGATGAAACGAAAACTTTAGATTATTTTGAAACAAAAGTTGAAGAAATTATTAGAGCTGCTACAGCATATGGAGTAGAATTTGATGATATTATAACTTATATGTATGTTTATTATTATGTAAATGATAATATGTCAAAATCTATTAAAGATAATTGTATATTATCAGAAGAAAAATTTAATAGAAATGATATTTTAAGTGATTATGTTAAGATTTTATTTGATTTTAACTTTGATAAAAAAGCAAATAATCAATTTAATGCAGAAAATTTTTTGAATAATCCTAATGAACCAACTTCTAAAGAATTTTTAGTTCATTACGGAAGATTTATAAGTTTCCTAGCATCTCATGGATTTGATGTAAGTGATATAACTTTTAATGAATCACTTCAAAGAAACTTAAATGGAGATTATCCAAAAATAATAACTAACTTAACAAAAGATAATGTAAAAAGTCGTTAAAGAGATATGAAAAATATCTCTTTTATTTTTTTTCTTGACTCTCCCCTTAACGGTAATGATATAATCTTGTTGATTTATGAAAGGGGATAGTAGTATGGAAGATGAAAAAGATAATGAAAAGAAAAAGAATTTTACTTTAAAAGATTGGATAGAAACAAAAAATAATTTAAAGAAAAGTTTTAAATATGTCAAAAATAATAAAAAGAATTTGATAATGGGAGCAATTATTGCATTACTTGAAGTACCTATGAGTATTTTAAATCCCATTTTAACATCTAAAATGGTTTTACATTTAAATAATAATATGTATGATAATGTTTTAAGAATAGCTGCTTTTATGATAATAACATATTGTATTTCACATATATTAACTTATTTAGCAAGTGTTGTTAATAAAAAATATTATACTTATGTAACATATGATGTAAAAAAAGAATTAATGAAAGAAACTTTTAATATTAAAACAAGTTGTTTTGATGAAGTAGGAACTGGTTTATTTACTAATAGACTTGAAAATGATACTTCTAATATTGCTTATGTATTTGATACTTTAACTTCAACTATTGTTCAAATACTTAGTAATATAGGTATATTTGTAGTAATATTTTCAATAAGTAAAATAATGTTTTTATTCTTTGTAATTCTTGGAATAAAAGATATAATTATTATGAAAAAAAGAACTAAACAATATTATGATGGATATGCAAAACTTCGTAAATTAGAAGAGAAAAACACAGGTTTATTATCTGAATTAATAAGAGGTGTTCGAGATATTAAAGTATTAAATGCAAATGATGTATTTATGAAAAAATTTGATGAAAGAATCAATGAAGTAAATGAAAAAAGAATGGATATTAATGTTAAAAGTAGTAAGTTTTATTTATTAAATAATATTTTGACGGAATTATTTAATTTTATGTTTTACTTTTTAGGAATAGTGTTAGTAAAAAATAATTTATTACTTGCTAGTAATTTTTTAGTATTATATATGTATAAAAATAATGTAAGAAATATATTATTTTATGTAGAAAGTATGATAGATTATTTAAAATCATTTAATTTATCAGCTAATCGTGTATTTGAAATAATAGATGGAAAGAAATATCCTAAAGAAAAATTTGGAAATAAAGAATTAAAAAATATAAAAGGTGATTTTGAATTTAAAAATGTTAGTTTTTCTTATAAAAAAAATAAAGAAATATTACATAATGTAAGTTTTAAAGTTAAAGCTAATACAACAGTTGCTTTTGTTGGTAAAAGTGGATCTGGTAAAACAACTATATTTAGTTTATTAAATAAGTTATATGATGTAGATGATAATAAAATATTTATTGATAATCATGATATAAATACTTTATCTAAAAATTCTATTAGAAATAATATGTCAATTATTACTCAAAATCCATATATATTTAATTTATCTATAAGAGATAATTTATTACTTGTAAAAGATAAAGTAAGTGAAAAAGAAATGATAGAGGCATGTAAAGTTGCTCAAATACATGATTATATAAAGAGTCTTCCTAATGGATATGATACTATTGTTGGAGAAGGTGGAGTTACTCTTTCTGGAGGAGAAAGACAAAGACTTGCAATAGCAAGAGCTTTAATTAAGAAAACAGAAATAATTTTATTTGATGAAGCAACTTCTGCACTTGATAATGAAACTCAAGAAAAAATACAAGATGCTATTCATAATTTAAAAGGTAAATATACTATTTTAATAATAGCTCATAGATTATCAACAATTATTAATAGTGATAATATATTTATGTTAGAAGATGGTAAAATAGTAGCAAGTGGAACTCATAAAGAATTAATTAAGAATTCTAAAAAATATCAAAATTTATATCATGCATCAATTGTAAAATAAATAATAAAAAAATGTAAAAAGTCTAGATTTTTATATCTAGATTTTTTATAATAGAGTAAAGGAGTAAAAAATATGGATAATGAATTAAAAAAAGCTTTATTAAAAGAAAAGAAAAGACAAAGAGAAAATATTGAATTAATTGCATCAGAGAATTATACTTCAAAGTATGTAAGAGAACTTCAAGGAAGTATTTTAACTAATAAATATGCTGAAGGATACCCAGGAAAAAGATATTATGGAGGATGCGAATATATTGATATATTTGAAAATAAGGCCATAGAATATGTAACAAAATTATTTAATGTTAAATATGCTAATGTTCAACCTCATAGTGGATCAAGTGCTAATATGGCAGTTTACAGGGCACTTTTAAAGCATGGAGATAAAGTATTAGGTATGAATTTATCTGATGGAGGACATTTAACTCATGGATATAAACTTAATTTCAGTGGATCAGATTATTCTATTATTAGTTATGGATTAAATCCTGAAACGGAAAGACTTGATTATGATGAAATTGAAAAGATTGCTTTAAAAGAAAAACCTCAAATGATTATAGCAGGTGCAAGTGCTTATCCAAGAAAAATAGATTTTAAAAGATTTCGTGAAATTGCAGATAAAGTTGGTGCTTATTTAATGGTTGATATGGCTCATATTGCTGGACTTGTTGCTGCTGGACTTCATCAAAATCCATGTAAATATGCCGATGTTGTAACTAGTACAACTCATAAAACGTTAAGAGGACCAAGAGGTGGAATAATTTTAACTAATGATGAAGAAATAATTAAAAAAATTAATAAAACAATATTCCCTGGTATTCAAGGTGGACCTTTAATGCATGTAATTGGTGGAAAAGCTGAGTGTTTTTATGAAGCATTACAACCAGAATTTAAGACATATCAAGAACAAGTAATAAAAAATATTAAAGCAATGGCTGATGTATTTAAGAAAAAAGGTGTAAAATTAGTATCTGGTGGAACTGATAATCATTTAATACTAGTTGATGTATATAATAGTTTTGGAATAACTGGAAAAGATGCTGAAACATTACTTGATAAAATACATATAACTTTAAATAAAAATACTATTCCTAATGAAACATTAAGTCCGATGAAAGCAAGTGGAGTAAGAATAGGTTCACCTGCTATGACAACCAGAGGTTTAAAAGAAAAAGATTTTGAAGATATAGCCAATATTATTTATAATGTATTATCAAATCCTAATGATAAAAAATTATTAAAAGAAGAAAAGAAAAAAGTATTAGAAATAACTAAAAAATATCCACTTATATAGAATTAAGAATTGTCTTAGTTCTATTTTTCTTGACATTATGCAACATTTATGATAATATATAGACGTTTTTCAAAAGGGGGATATATATGAATAGTTATTTATTTAATGCTTATAATGATTTAGCAACAGCGATCAAAAACAATTGTGAATTCAAAGATACAAGAATGTATGATTCACCAAATTGTGGATTTTCATTTGAAAATTATTTTCATTTATCAGAACGAGATAAAAAAATATTTATAAATAAACTTGAAGAATTACTTCATTCTGATGAAGTAAATGAATTTAATAAAGCATTACATGAATTTAAAAGATTTGGTGGTACATTAAATTCAGCAGAAGATTTTATAAAAATTGGAGATAGTTTCTGTCCTGATTTATATGCATCAACAATAGATGATGTTAAAGAATTTTACAAGTTCTTGTATGAAAGATTTGTTTTGTACTATAAAGATGGAACTAAAAATACAGATGAAGAAGTTATTAAAAAGTTGTTTAATAATGATTATGATTCGGATTTTATATATATTATAGAAGAAATATTTAATAAAAAATTTGTTAAACAAGGATATGTAATTTATTCTTCTAAAGATTTTATAAATATTGGTAAAAAATTATTTCCTAGTAAAAAAGAAAGTGTGGAAAAAACGGAAATTAAAGAAAAAGAAGAAGAAAAATCTATGAATTCAAAAACTAAGAAAAAAAATAAAAAACATATATCAATATTTAAACGTATAATAAATAGATTAAAAAATAATTCATCAGAATTTGAAAATTCAGAAGAAAATGAGAATTTAGATATTATATATCCTGATATATTCAATATAAAAGAAGAAGATGAAGAATCAATAGATGTTATATATCCAGAAATATTTGATATTAATGAAGCTGAAGAGCATAAAGAAGTACCTACAAATTTTGTTCCGGAAGTACCTGTATTTAGAGATCCTAAGCAAAGAGAAAATATAGATAATACTATGTTATCAAAACAATTAGAAGATTCTAAAGACAATTTACAACAAATAAAAAATAATATTGGTGAATTACATCAAAAAACTAATACAATAATAGAAGAAATGAATTTATTAAATCAAGATATAATTGAACAAGAAGAAACTATTAATCAAGAATTAAATGATAAAGATAATGAATTTGATAATATAATTAGTGATGAAGAAACAGTAGATTTGATAAAAGATAATGAAGAAAAATTGCCTACAGGTTCATTTAATGATAATGATATAGTTGAAACTGAGTTTATAGATAATAATCCAAAAGATGATTTAGAAAATCAAATTAATAAAGATTATAAACCAAAACATTTAAAAAGAGAAGATAAACCATCTAAGGATGAAACAAAACAAAAAATAGAAGAAGATATTAAATCATGTGAAAGAATGATAGAAATATTAAGTTACAAAACTATTTTAAATGAATCAGATGAACAAAAAGAATATGTTAAAGATAAAATAAAATTATATAAAAATAAATTAAGAAATTTAAGAAGACAACATAAGAAATATGAAATACAAAGTTATGATATTCAATTTATTGAAAGAAGAAAAAAATTAGAATCAAAATTAGACAAAATAGAAAAAAATGATGCTAATAAACAAATTATTTCTGATATAGAAATAGCTATTTCTCAAATTGATTCATACATGAAATATTCTGATGCATATAAAAATGGTTTTATTTCCGAAGATGAATTAAATAATAAAGGAAATAATACTTATATGATAGTTGATTATGTTATGAATGAAAGACAAAAAAGAACAAGAAAATAGAAATGTTTAAAAAAATATTTCTATTTTTTTTATATTTTTCTTGACTCTCCCCTTAACTGGAGTGATATATTACTAACACGAAGGGAGGAAACTTTGACAAATAAAGAAAAATAAGATATAATATACATAGTTTTTAAGGGAGGTTTTTATGTATAAAATAGGAGTGTTTTCAGAACTAACTGGTCTTACAATTAAGACACTTAGATATTATGATGAAATAGGACTATTAAAACCATCAAAAGATGATTTTACTAATTATCGTTATTATGATGAAAAAGATATAGAAACTTACAAAAAAATAGTATATTTAAAAAGTTTAGGTTTTACTTTAGAAGAAATAAAAAATAATATAGATAATATATCTATAGAATTATTAGATTCAAAAATTAATGAATTAACAGCAAAAAGAGATTATTTAGAAACACAAATAGTTGGATTAAATAATTTAAGAAAAGAAATAAAAGTAAAAACTTTAAAATAATTTGTCAAAGAATTTGGTTATATGGATAATTTAGAAAAATTACAAAAATTAGAAAATATTAAACAAAAATATATTTTATTAAGAGATTTTGTTTTATATTGCAAATATTTACAATTTAATGAAGAATTATCAAAAGAAAAGAAAAATGAAAAAGTAAAAACACTTGTATTAACCAAACCTTTTCATGGAAGAGAGTTAAAAGTAGGATAATTCTCTTTCTTTTTCTTTACAAATAAGCAAAAAGACTATATAATATATTTTTCGGTTTTGCAAATAAAAATTATTTACTTTATTTGTATGAAATGATATAATTAATTATATTAGTATACTTGGAGGTTGATATAAGTGGGATTTATAAGAGACATTCTTATTCGAATAGATGCAATAGTTTATGGTATATTAGAACAAATATTCCAATTAATTATAAATTTAGCAAATTTTGATTTATTTGAAGGAGATGTGTTAAATAGTTTTTCTCAAAGAATATATTTAATACTAGGATTAGTAATGGTATTTAAATTAATCTTATCTTTCGTTCAAATATTAATTGATCCTGATAAGTTAAGTGATAAAGAATCAGGAGTTGCTAATATTTTAAAAAGAGTTGTTATTAGTATGATATTAATCGTTTTAGTTCCGTCAATATTCAGTTTTGCTAAACAATTACAGGAACGAGTATTGCCCTTAATTCCTAAAGTAGTTTTGGGTATACCACTAGATGTTGATGATTCTGGAATTTCATATGATGAAACAACGACAGATCCTTTAGCAAAGTTAGAAGATGAACAAGGAAATGTTATGGTAAGTACTGGAAAATTAATGGCTTATTATTCATTTTTACCATTCTTTTATTACAATAGTGGATGTGAAGGACTAGGTACTTTAAATGGAACAACGTCACCTGATAAATCAATGAATGTTGAAATCTATTCAGTATCAGATGCTGTTCCTCATGTTAATGATAAAGATGGAGCATGTTCTTCTACAGAAGATGGTTATAATTATAATTATCGATATATAATATCTACTTTAGTAGGAGCATATATGGTATATGTTTTAGTAACAGTGGCTTTAAAAATAGCTATACGTGCTATTAAATTTGGATTATGTCAACTTGTTGCACCTATTCCAATTGCTAGTTATATAGATCCTAAATCATCTAAAAAAGCCTTTGATAATTGGGTTAGTACTTCAGTTAAAGTATATTTAGATTTATTTATGAGATTAATAGTTGTCTATTTTGTTATTTACGTTTTTAGATTATTATTTGATAATGAAAAATTCTTTGAAGTATTGGGGAAATATGGTGCCTTCCAAGGTTTATTAGTTGCTTTATTTATAATAGTAGGACTTTTATATTTTGCTAAAGAAATGCCTAAATTTGTTTCTGATATGTTAGGAGTATCAGATGGATTCACAGATATTGGTGATATGTTTAAAGGACAAGGATGGAGAGCTCTTGGAACAACTATTGGTGGTGCTGCTGGACTTGCAGCTCAACCAATTAGTAGTGCTATTTCAAATTATGGCTTATCTAGGAAGAAAGGTGAAAGTCGAGGAGTTGCTTTAAGAAGAGCATTTAATAGCGGAATTGGTGGAGTTTTTAGATCAGGACGTGCATTTGTTAATAATGAAGGCTTTGCTGGAACTTATACTAAAGCTCATCAAACAAGTATGAATAATGCTTTGCGTAGAATGAATATAGACGAAGATAAAAGACGTGAAAAAAACGAAAAACGTGCCAAACAATATGCTGAAGATATGCTAAATTCAAGATATTCGAATGCATATAAAGGGAGAAATTTTTCAACTGATGTAAAAGAATATAATAGTAATATTCGGGAAATTCAAAAGTTATCTACTGAAATCACGAGATATGATGAACAAATTAATCAATTAAGAGAACAGGCAAGACTTGCTGCCGCTCAAGGCGATACCACTAAAGTTGCTCAATTAAGAAATAGAGCAACACAATTAAGAACTCAAAAAACGGCGGCTGAAACTAGAAAAACTACTTTGACTACTTCAACCGACAAATTTATGAGTGATGTTAAAGCTGTAATGGGAACTCAATTTAAGGAAACTTGGGAAAATTATACCAAAGATATACAACATGCTCCGGGAACAATTCAAGGTGCTATAACTGATGCATGGAATACATTTACTGGAACTCCAGTTGCAACATCTAGTACATATAGTAGTGCATCATCATTAATGAGTAGTGCTGATGCATTACTTAAAGATTGGTGTACTTTAGCTGATATGGAATCTGATAAAGTGCAAGAAGCAGTTAGTAAAACACATACTCTAGTTCAAGCGCAATATGGTGGTAAAAGAATATCAATTAGTGATTATGGAAAATTAGTAACAGCCTATAAAACCGCAATGGCAGGTGGTGGACCACAAAATTTGACATTTGATATTTTGGATAGTAATGGAAATATAATTGGAACAACTGCTCCTAGAGATTATGATGCTAACGAACTTGATACAATACATAAGAGAATGCAAAAAAGTGCTGGTATGATTCTTGGTGGAGCAATTGAAAGAAATGTTATAAAAGACGAAAAAAGGAAAGATGCCATCGAAAATGTTAAAACACATATTGCTCGTGAAATGGTTGTTAGTCCTAATGATGCAGATGAGGTTAATGGTCTTCTTGGACAAGGAATTGAAGCACTTGCTGGAAAGGGTGACGATCTTAGCAAGAGATTTACAAGAGAAGCTACAGAAATGGCTGGACGTGAGCAGCTTAAACAAGAAAGTAAGTCTGGAAGTTAATTAAAAGGGAGTGTGATATAGATGAATAATAATCAGTATTTGATACCAGCAAATACAAAAAAGGGGAATTTGATTTTTAATATTTTTCAACCTGTTGATTTAACAATATTTTTAGTAGGAGTAGGAACAACATTACTAATGTTAGTAATAGTTTCAACTGTTAAAGAATTAAATAATTCAGTTTTTACATTACTAACTCTTGTTCCTGGATTAATTGCTACATTTTTAGTTTTTCCTATTCCTAATTATCATAATTTAAGAATAGTCTTGTCTGAGGTTATACATTTTTATACTAATAGACAAAGATATGTATGGAGAGGATGGTGTTCTAATTATGAATTCAAAAACAAATAATATGGTTAATAACAAACCTATAAATAAATCTAATACAAGTTCTAATAATAAAAATAATACATCTAGATATACAGAAGATTGGATTAATATTAAAGGAATTCAAAATGGAATGATTATTCTTCCTGGAAATGAAAGAGTAACAGGGGTAAAAATATTTCCTAAAAATATTTTTATTCTTGATCCTGTTCAACAAGAAGGTGTTCTTAATGCAATGAGAAATTTCTATAATTTATTAAATTTTGAATTTTGGATGATTGCAGCAGATAGACCAGTTGATATATCAGTTTACTTATCACAACTTCAAATAATGCTTCAAAATGTTTCTAGTCCTGCTCAAGCTAAAATAATTGCACAAGATATAGACAAAGCAAATATGTTTGTTAATAATCAAGTTGTTGATACAGAATATTACATTTTATTTAAAGAAAAAAATCAAGATGAAATAGCGAGAAAGCTTCGTTTAATAATAAATGGATTAGGATCAGCTGGTCTTAATTCTAGTCAAACAACTAATGAAGATTTAAGAACTATCTTAGATAATTTCTTAAATGGGGGAGTTAGAACAGAATTTGGAACGGTGGTGTTAGGAGAATGAGTATATTTAAAAGTGAAATAGCACCTAAAGGATTACATTTTAATCCAAGTGATTTTAATATAAGTGATAAGTATGCAACGATATTAACAGTTATATCTTATCCGAGATTTATAACACCCGGGTATCTTGCCGATTTAACTAATATTGCTGGAATTAAAGTTGTTATTAAACATATTCCTGTACCATTTTCAATGATGCAAAAGATGATTAATAAGCAAGTTGCTGATTATAAACAAAGATATCAAGATGAAAGAGATAGAACAATGCAAGAAAGATTAAGACAAGAGTATGAATCACTAGAATATTTTATTCAAATGCTTGCTGCTAATCAATCAACAATCTTTGATTTTCAAATGCATATTATGATAACTGCAAATACAAGAGAAGAGTTAGAACTTCGTAAATCTAATGTTAAAAATTATTTAGATTCTTTAGAATTTAGAGCAGTAACATTAAGATTTGAACAAGAAACTATTTTAAAGAGTATGTTACCAATTTTCCCTAAACAAAAAATAGAAGAAAGAATTGGAACAATTATTCCATCTAATACCGTTGCAGGAATGTATCCATATGTATTTGATTCAGTTAAAGATCCGGGACTATCTAATTTAATAGGTGTAGATTTTTCTGGAGGAGTAATTTTATTTAATCAATTTTTATATAAAATGCGTAAAGAAAGTAATCGTAATAATGCTAATATGATTATTTTAGGAGGATCTGGTTCAGGTAAATCAACTCTTGCTAAATTGTTACTTCGAGGTCATATTAGAAATGGATGCCAAATTGTTGTAATTGATCCAGAAAATGAATTAGAAGAAATGACAAGATTATTTGGTGGAGAAACTATTGATCTTGGTAAAGGTGGAAGTTTTGGAATGATAAATCCATTAGAAGTAACGATGGATGTAGATGAAGAAGAAATAGCTCAAGGACTTGGATATACAGTTTTAACTAGAACCTTACAATTTCTTAAAGCTTTCATGAGATATTATTATCCTGATATCGAAGATGATGTTCAAACATTATTTAGTGAAATTGTTCAGGATACTTATCGTAGATTTGATATTAATTTTAATACTAATTTTTTAAATAAAACTAGTCAAGATTTTCCAACATTTACAGATGTATATGCAACAATTCGTGGAAAATTAACTTCTATGACTGAAAAAACTCATGAAAGAGATGTTATGGAAAGACTTGAATTAAAAGTTAGACCATTTGTAAGAGAGCTTAGTTATTATTTTAATGGTCCAACAACAATAAGACGTGATAGTCCATATATAGTATTTAATATAAAAGAATTAATGAATCAAGATTCTAATATTAAAAATGCATTATTTTTTAATATATTAAAGTTCGCATGGGGATTATGTCTTGATAGAAATAGAGATACAATATTAATGGTTGATGAAGCTCATGTATTGCTTGAAGGTAAAAATGTTTTAGGAGCTGATTTCTTAGCTCAAGTACAGAGAAGAAGTCGTAAATATAATACAGGAACAATTATTATTACCCAACAACCAAGTGATTTCTCAGATCCTGATGTAATTGTTCAAGGAAAAGCAATTTTTGATAATGCTTCATATTATATGATAATGCAACTTCGTAAACAATCAGTTGAAGATTTAAGTCATTTAGTTGATTTAAATGAAAATGAAATGGAAAGTATAAAAAGATATACACAAGGACAAGCTCTATTTGTATGTGGATCACGTAGAATGCAAATAGATGTTGTTGTTACTCAAGAAGAATTAGATTCTTTTGGATCTGGTGGCGGATTCTAGAAGTATTAGAAAGTAGGTGAGTCGTATGAATGATGATGAAAAAATGAGTAGTAGTAATACGACTCCTTTTAATAATATAAGAAATCATAATAGAGTATTAAATAATGATAAATTAGCTAAATATACAGGTAATAGACAAATTAGACCTCGAAATACTAATTTAAATAATGAAAGAATAGCTGGAGATATTAATAATATTCCGCCTATCCAAGATAAAAATGAAAGTCCAAATAATAATCAACAACCTGTTAAAGAAAAAAAATCTAATATTCCAAAAGAAAACAATCAAACCAAGTCAAGAAGAAATCCATTTGGACCTAAAAATCGATTAAATAATACAGCATCAAATTTAAGAGATAAATTGGACACTAATCCAGATATGAAAGATGAAGTTGCTAAAAAAGGAGCCGAAGCACTTAAAAAATCTGCTAATCCGTATGCAAAAGCAGCTGGATATGCAACATCTTTTTTACAAAATCGAAAAGATAAAAAGAAAAAAGAAAAAGAAGAAGATAAAAATGATGATAATAATGATAATGATAAAGAAGATGATAGTTCAACAAGTTTAGTAGAAAATAAGACACGTGCAAGATTGATAGTTCATTTAGCTTTATTGATTTTACCATATGTTTTTGGGGTTATTATTATTTTATCATTGATTATGCCTTTATTAAATGCTTATTCATGGTTTCAAAGTTTATTTCATCATAAATCTGATGATGCTGAAAGTTATTATATTTATAATGAAAATCAAAAAGAAAAATCTGATGAAGAAATAGCTTTTAATGATGCAATTGTTGGTTCTAAAGATGGAAGTGTTAAAGGAATTATCCAAGAATATAAAGAAAAATATGGAGTGGAAATTGATAAATATTTGCTTGTTGCAACTATAACATATAGATATTCTGTTGTAAATCCTGAAAATATTTATAATGAAGATGGAAATAATGATATAAATGATGAAGAAATAAATAGTAGATTAGAAGAATTAGAAGAAAATGATTCTAATGAAGAAACAAATAATAGTGAGACTAATAATAGTGTTGATTACTCAAAAGCTCAAAAGAAAATAAATGCAGTTGCAGCCTTAATGATAAAAAAGAATGGTAGTAGTTATACTACTGATAAAGAAGTCGGCGGAGATTTTTATAATACTTTAATTGATAGTCAATTTTTAAAAGACTATTATAAAGATTTATTAAGTGATGATAAATATGAAACTAGAAAAAGGCTTGTAGATGAAATATTTGATTATGCTGAAGGTGCTAGATTAATGGATGATGAAAATGAAGAAAAAGCAGTTAATGGAGGAGTAATTGGAGATACATCTATTATTCATATGCAAACATGCGCACAACCATATCAATATGAAGATTTAAATGGAATTAAAGTATATCATAATAGTCCATGGAATAGTGATACAGGATATCTTGATTATTTAAATATGAGAGATTATTTTAAAGGTGTATTAATGGGAGAAGTTGAAGGACACATTAAATCTGAATATATAGAAGGTTTAAAAGCTCAAGTAATTGCAGCATTAACATTTTTAATAAATGATCAACATAGTGGATTTAATTTAAAAAATGGAGAAATGTATTTTCCAGCGGGTGATTGTCGACAATTAAGTTGTAGTCCAACTGATGGATGTACATATTTAAAAGGAAGAACTAGTGGATCTTTTGGAACTGCTTTTGTTGGACTTAATAGATTTGGATCATCTGGAAGACAAATTAAACCTTTAGATGAAGAAAAAAATGCTATTGTTGAACAAGTTCTTAGTGATGTATTTGGAAAGATAATGGTAAATAAAGGTGTAACAGCTGCAAGTTTTTCAGGAAGCTCTGATACTATTCATGCAGGATATTTAGATTCAACAAGTACTGGAGGATTTAAATCTGGAAAGACATTTGCTCAACAAGAAGGTATGAAAGATGCTCAAAATGGTATGACATATGAACAAATACTTGCAAAATATTATTATGGATATGATTATGATATTATCAATATTACTGAAGGATTATATTATGAATCAAATGGAGAAAATTATAATGGAACAATCAATTTAAATGAATCATTTCATTATCATCAAGGAGATTCTCCTTGGGGAAGTCAAAATTTATGTGATAGTGGATCTATTAGTGGAAATGGATGTAATATTACATCAGCAGCAATTGTTATATCTTTACTAAAAAATGAAAGAATAACTCCTGAAACATTAAATAATAGACAAAGTGAAAATCCATATTGTAAACAAAGTAGTCGTCCTCAAATGATTCAGCAATTTGGAAAAATGTATGGATTAAATGTTCAAATTGTTAATAAAGGAAATACTATGGCAGTTCATGATATGGTATTAAAAATTGCAAGTGGTAAATATGCAGCAACTGCTCGAATAGCAGAAAATAGTGGACGTTATGCAACGGGATCTGGTCATTATGTAGCAATAGTAGGTGCAAGAAGTTCAAATGGAACCGATCAAATATTAGTTTGGGATCCAGCAACTAAGAGTTCTTCTCGCGATAATGCATGGGTGGATGTAAATTATTTGATTAAATATTTACAACCAGAATATTCATTTATATTAATGGGGAGCTGAAATATGAAAAAATTTATTTTATTATTAATACCATTTATATTAACAGGATGTGCATCAGTTCAATATAATTTGAAAATAGATAAAGAATTAACAATTAATGAAGAAGTTAATATTACAGCAACAAAAGATTATTTTGATGGCTTTTATATGGATTTACCTATAACAATTGTTCAAGAAGCATATAATAATCAAACATTTAATAATATATTAAAAGATCATAATTATTCTTATGAATTAAAAAAAGATAATTTACCTTATCCAAGTGTATTTGTTCAAAAAAAATATAATTCTTTAAATGAATATGTTAATGATACTGTATTTAATAATCAAGTTTTTGATAAAATATCTATTACTACAAAAGATAATTATATTACATTAAAAACAAATAACTTTATTAAATATGATTCAGATGATGGAGATGGAAGTTTAGATAGATTTTCAATTTCTGATTTATATTTTAATATTACAATTCCATATGTAGTAACAGACAATAATGCAGACAAATATAAAGCTAGTACTAATACTTATACATGGGTAATTGATGAAAAAACAGAAGATAAAGAAATAAAAATAACATTTGATAAGACGAGAATTTATATATATAATATAGGATTATATATTTCTATTGGAATTGCTATATTATTAATTATAATTGGAATTTGTTTAATATTAAAAATGAGAAGAAAAAATAAGAAAATGAATCGTTTATAAGAGAGGACTGATAGTATGAAATTAAAATTACGTTATGATGAAGATGATTTAAAAAAGTTTGTAATTGTATGTATATTTCTTCTATATATTGTTGCAATTGCTATATCAAATTTGTCAAGTATAACCTCAACAGGAGAATTTACAGGATTGAATCCTTTACCAGCATTTTCAGGAAATCTTATATTATCAACTTTAGTATTTTATATAATTACTATTGTTGCTTTAATGGTAAGTACTAAAAGTTATTTCTTTGAGTTTGATAAAGGATTTGGACTTACAACTGATAAAAAGTTAGATGGATATAGTAAATGGGCAGATGCTAAAGATTTAAAGAAAGAACTTAAAATGATTAGACCAACTGATGCTAAAACAGATGCAGCTGGAATTGCTCTTATAAATGATGGTAAAAAAATATGGGTAGATGATGGAGATTATCATAATTTAATAATTGGTTCAACTGGATCTGGTAAAACACAGGATATAATATTTCCAATGATTGAAATACTTGCTAAACATGGCGAAAGTATGATTATAACCGATCCTAAAGGTGAGTTATATGAAAAGAAAAGTAATATGTTAAGAAGTAAAGGATATAACATTGTATTACTTAATTTTCGTGATCCAGGACGTGGAAATGCATGGAATCCCATGACATTACCATATAATTTGTATAAATCAGGTAATCGTGATAAAGCTATGGAGTTACTTGACGATTTAGCCTTAAATATTTTGTATGATGAAGGCAATAAAAATGCTGATCCATTTTGGGAAAAAACATCAGCTGATTATTTTTCAGGTCTTTGTTTAGGATTATTTGATGATGCTAAAGAAGAAGAAATAAATTTAAATAGTATAAGTTTAATGACAACGGTAGGAGAAGAAAAAATGGGAGGAAGTACTTATATTAAAGAGTATTTTAATTTAAAAGATCCCGGAAGTTCTGCTTATATAAATGCATCTTCAACTATACTTGCTCCAAGTGATACCAAAATGAGTATTTTAGCTGTCTTTAAACAAAAAATTAAATTATTTGCTTCTCGTGAAAATTTATCTGAAATGTTATCTTATAGTGATTTTGATATTGCTGATATTGGAAAAAAGAAAACAGCAGTATTTATAATTGTTCAAGATGAGAAGAAAACTTATCATAGCTTAGTTACTATATTTATTAAACAAGTATATGAAACTTTAATAGATGTTGCACAAAGTTCTCCTGGAAATAAACTTCCTATTAGAACTAATTTCTTATTAGATGAGTTTGCTAATATGCCACCTCTTAAAGATGTTACAACTATGATTACAGCAGCAAGAAGTCGTGCAATGAGATTTACAATGATTATTCAGAACTTTGCTCAATTAAATGAAGTTTATGGTGAACAAAATGCTGAAACCATTAAAGGTAACTGTGGTAATACAATTTATTTAATATCAACTGAACTTAAAGCTTTAAAAGAAATAAGTGAAATGTGTGGAGATATTAAAGTAAAAACAGGTAAAAAAGATGCAGAAGGAAAAGATATTGAAGAAACAAGACCACTTATAACCGTAAGTGATTTACAAAAAATGAAAATGAATGAAGTAATAGTAAGAAGAATTAGACTTGCTCCATTTAAGACTAAATTAACACCTGAATGGCAAATGCAATGGGAACACAAATATAAAATGGCTTCAGTTAATAACATTCCTCCTCGTGAAAGAAGAGAAGTTAAAATGTTTAATGTTAAAGAGTTTGTAAAAGAGAAAAAAGGTGCAAGTAATCCATTTGGAGGAAATAATCCATTTGGAGCTAACCCATTTGGAGGAAGTTCTTTAGGTGGCAATCCATTTGGAGATATGGGACCATCTCCATTTCCAGATTTATTTGGACCATCTCCAAATTCTAATCAATCAAATAACTCTAAAATTGATGTTGATAAAATACTTGCAAATTTAGATGCTAAAATAGCTGAAATTGAAGCAGAAGAAAAGAAATTAGCAGAAGAAGAAAAACAAGAAAAAGAACAGAATGTTAAACAACCAGAAAATAGCATTATGAATGAAATTAATAAAATAACTGAAAATAATGTTAATGAAATCAATAATAATATAAAAGAAGCAGATGTTGTTTCAAATAAACCTATTCATGATGTATTACCAAGAATAGATAATAATTTTCAACCAATAACTACAAATTCTGATTTTACTAAAGAAGGTAATATGGGTGATGTATCAGGAATAGTAGATAGAATTAAAGAAAATAATCAAAATATTAATCGAAATAATAATGTTAAAGAACCTATAGAAGAACCAATTTATCAAGAAGTAAGTGATGATGAATTCTTTGATGATTTCTTTGATGAATAAATGCTTGAAAATAAAAGAAATATAAGATATAATATGAATTCGTGAGGTGGATTATGGAAAAGAATAAAAAAAATGAATTAGAATTAACAAAAAAAGTTGAAGGTGAAAAATGGGAAAAAGCTTTAAAGAAGGTTTTTGAAAAAAATAATAAAAAAGCAAAAATTGATGGATTTAGACCAGGTAAAGCACCATACGATGTATATGTTAAACATTATGGAGTAGAAAGTTTATTTTTAGATGCAGCAGATATAGTTGTAAATGATGCTTATTTAGAATGTTTAGAAGAAAGTAAAGCAATTCCAGTATGTGAACCAAGTGTAGAAATTAAAGATATAAATGAAAAAGGAATCGAATTTGTTTTTAAAATTATTACTAAACCTGAACTTAATATTAAAAAGTATAAAGATTTAAAAATTAAAAAAGATAAGTTAGAAGTAACTGATGAAGAAATTAATCATGAAATAGAACATTTATTAGAACATTATGCTGAACTTGTTATAAAGAATGGAAAAGTAGAAAATGGTGATACAGTTATTATTGACTATGTTGGATCAGTTGATGGAGTTGAATTTGAGGGAGGAAAAGCTGAAAATTATAATTTAGTAATTGGTTCTAATACTTTTATTCCAGGATTTGAAGAACAGTTAATAGGAATGGATAAAGAAGAAACAAAAGATATTAAAGTTACATTCCCTGAAGATTATCATGCTGAAAATTTAAAAGGTAAAGAAGCTGTATTTAAAGTAACAGTTCATGAAATTAAAACAAAAGAGAATAGAAAATTAGATGAAGAATTCTTTGAAGATTTAGGAATGGAAGGAGTTAACTCTGAAGAAACTTTAAAGGAAAGTATTAAAGAACATTTAGAAACTCATAAGAAAAAAGATATTGAAGATAAATTTATTGAAGATTTAATGAGCGAAATATCTAAAAATACAGAAGTAGACATTCCTGAAAAAATGGTTGAAGAAGAAATAACAAGATTAATTAAACGTGCTGAAGAAAATTTAAAATATCAAGGAATTTCTTTAGATTTATATTATCAATTTACAAAAACAACTGAAGAAGATATGAAAAAACAAATGGAACCTGAAGCATTTAAAAATGTAATGTATCGTTTAATTCTTGAAGAAGTAATGAAATTAGAGAAAATAGAAGTAACTGATAAAGATGTTGATGAAGAATTAAAGAAAATGGCTGAACAATATAAGACAACCGAAGAAGAAATTCTAAAAGAATTAGGTGGAAAAGAAATGTTAAAATATGACTTAGAAGTTCGTCGTACATTTGATAAACTTGCTGAATTAAATGAAGTAAAATAAAAGATATAGAAATTATATCTTTTTTTTTAATTTTATGATATTATTATAATGTAGGTGATAATATGAGAATGGATCGTTATGATGATGAAGAAATTAAAGAAAGACCAACAAGAACAGATAAGAATCAAGAATTATATACAGATGTTTATTTAAATAATGCATATGTTGATATATCTGATTTAAAAGAAGTAATGGAAAATGAAGAAGAGTCACAAGAAGAAAAGAAAGTTAATAGACCAGAAATTGTTGCATATAATTATGAAGAAAAAAATTATGATATTGTATCAATAATAAATGAAGCAATAGAAAAAAATGGTAATAATAAGGTAAAAAGAAGCTTAGAAGATGACGAAGATGTTGAAAATATCATTGAAAGTATAAATGAAGTTCAAAGAGAAAAAGCAGCTGATGATACATTACTATCTGATTTAATGCCAGATAGGGATACTGAAGTAATTCCACCATTAGAACATCCAATCCTAGATACAAGTATATTAGATACCAGTATTATTCATAAAGATGAAATGAGTAATGAATTAGCAAATTTAGATGATGATACTAAAGAAGAAAAAGTTGTTGACGAAAAAAGATTTGATGAAGAAGAGTATGATGAAACGAATGAATTAGATAAATTAGATGAAGATGATGCAACAAGTATTACAGAATTAGATGAAGATGATAATGATGATACAAATGAGTTGGACAAGCTAGATGCAGATGATGATTATGAAATAGAAAAGTCAGAAGAAGATGAAGATTCGGATTCTGATGTAGATGATAGTTTTGCCAATGAAACAAAAATGTCTAAGAAGAAAATAATATTTATAATACTTGGAATATTAATTGTAATAGGAATAGTTGTTGGAGTACTTATTTGGAAGAAAGTAATTAAATTTTAGAAAATTATCTTATGATAGTTTTCTTTTTGTTCTAGAATTTGTTATACTTATGTGGGAGGTATAGATATGAATAAAACTTATATTGCCATTGATTTAAAATCTTTTTATGCCTCTGTTGAATGTAAAGAAAGAAATTTAAATGCATTAACAACAAATTTAGTAGTTGCTGATTTATCACGAACTTCAAAAACTATTTGTCTTGCTGTATCTCCTAGTTTAAAACAATATGGGTTATCTGGAAGATCACGTCTTTATGAAGTAGAAAGTAAAGTTAAAGAAATTAATAAAGAAAGAAGAAAGAAAATTAATTATAAATCCTTTACTGGTAAAAGTTATAATGATTTAGAACTAAAAAATAATCCTTATTTAGAACTTGACTATATTGTTGCTAAACCAAGGATGGCTTTTTATTTAAAATATTCTACAAGAATATATAATATTTATTTAAAATATATTAGTCCAGAAGATATTCATGTTTATTCTATTGATGAAGTATTTATAGATGCAACTAGTTATTTAAAATTATATAAAATGACAGCTTATGAACTTGCAATGAAAATCATTCAAAATATACTTGATGAAACTGGAATTACAGCAACAGCTGGAATATCTACTAATTTATATTTATGTAAAGTAGCTATGGATATTGTTGCTAAACATATTAAAGAAAATAAGGATGGAGTAAGAATTGCGGAACTTGATGAAATGAGTTATAGAAAATTACTATGGAATCATAAACCTATAACTGATTTTTGGAGAGTAGGAAGAGGTATTGCTAATAGACTTGCTGAACATAATATCTATACTATGGGTGATATAGCAAGAACTAGTTTAAATAATGAAGAATTATTATATAAATTATTTGGAGTAAATGCTGAACTTTTAATAGATCATGCTTGGGGATATGAACCATGTACAATCTCTGATATTAAAAAATTTAAACCAAAGATAAATAGTTTATCATCAGGACAAGTATTACATACTCCATATGATTTTAAAAAAGCAAGAATCATTGTTTCTGAAATGACTGATTCATTAGTACTTGACTTGGTGGATAAAAATGTTGTTACTAATCAAATAGGATTAATTATTTCTTATGATACCGAAAATATTGAAAATGGCTATAAAGGTGATATAGAAAAAGATCGATATGGAAGATTAATGCCTAAAGAATCAAAAGGAATTGTTAATTTAGATAGATATACATCATCTACCAAAATAATAAGTGATAATATGTTAAATTTATATGATAAAATAATAAAGAAGAATTTATCAGTTCGAAGAATAAATATTGTTTTTAACAATATAATAGATTCTTTAAAAGCCAGTAATAAAAAAATAACCAAACAATTAGATTTATTTACAAATGGAGAAGAGTTAGATAAAGAAGAAATAAATTTAGAAAAAGAATTAGATAAAGAAAGAAAAATTCAAAAAACAATTTTAAGCATAAGAAATAAATATGGAAAAAACTCTATTTTAAAAGGAACTAACTATGTAGAAGGAGCAACTGCTAAAGATAGAAATAATCAAATAGGAGGACACATGGCATGAACGATTACTCTGATATTATTAATTTAGAACATCCTGAACCTAAAAATCATGTTAGAATGTCTAAAGAAAATAGAGCAGGTCAATTTTCGCCATTTTCAGCTTTATCAGGATACTCTGAAGAATTAAAAGAAACAAGAAGATTAGTAGATAAATTTTTAGAATTAAATGAAGATAAAAAAGATATACTTGATGAAAGATTAAAAGAAATAGAAAATAATAATATTTATAAAGTAAAAATAACTTATTTTATAAAAGATTTAAGAAAAGATGGAGGATTTTATAAAACGATAATTACAAAAATATTTAAAATAGATTTTTATAAAAAATGTCTTAAAACAGAATATGGTATAATTAATATAGAAAATATTAAAGATTTAAGTATTATAAAGGAGGATTAAATGGGTTATATAGAAAATTTAAGAAAAAAAGTAGGACATGATCCTATATTTATGCCAGCATCAGCATGTTGTTTAATAAAGAATAATAAAATATTATTACAAAAAAGAACTGATAATGGAAATTGGGCTATACATGGAGGAGGATTAGAACTTGGAGAAACATTTCTTG
>CAMVLU010000012.1 GCA_947168405.1 uncultured Clostridia bacterium | reverse complement strand
CCTTTTTTAAAAAGGAAAAAAATAAATTTAAAAATATACTTACATATTTATTATTTTCAATTTGTTTTGCAAGTTATATGATATTTTTAAAATATGATATTGATACTACTTTATATAGTAGTTTATATCAACCAAAAAGTTTATTATTAATGAGAATAGTTACGATATCATTTATGGTATGGATATTAATAAATGTATTTATAAGAATGAGAGGGAAGTATGAAAGGTAGATTTTTATATATGAAATTTTTAGGATTATTATTAGTGTTAACAGGATTTAGTTATTCTTTAACAAGTTTTAATAATTTCTTTTCATATGTTTTTAAAACAAAAATATTTCCTGAAAACTTAAATATTTATATGATATCATCTGGTTTAATAATACCTTTATTTATATTTATATTTGGAGTGTTTTTCTATTTATACAGATTATAATATTAATAAAATAAATAAATTTATTTTTATTAGTTATGTTTTATTATTAATAATCGGTATAACTATGATAGTATTTTCTAATAAAAGTTTTTTAAATATAAATCAAATTTTTGAATTTATTCATATATCTTTATCTTATGTATTAATATCGTTATCTCTTATGGGAATATTTGGATGTATTAAGTATAAATATTAAAAAAATTATACATATTTTTACATAGTATTTACAAAAAAGGTTTGACTAAAGAACCTTTTTTTGCTATGATAGTTCATGTGCTAAAAAAATGAGATAGCACAAAAGAGGTGTGAATTTAAGTATATGAATACAAAAAGAAGATTAAATTGTTATGTATTTTGCAATTTAATTGTTAGTTTCTTAACGCTGAATATTATTACTAATCCAACATCTAAAGTATTAGTTGCTAAAAACTCATATAATACATTAAATAAAATATATGAAGTTGAAGAAAGTATTGATACTCCAGATACAATTATCAGTTCTGTAGAACCAGTTATTGTTCAAACAATGAGTAATAATAATTCAAGTGAAAGTAGAACATATAACTATACTAAACCTAGTTATAATAGTTTAACAGGTAATAATTTAGTTAACTATGCAATGCAATTTATTGGACTTAGATATGTATCAGCAGGTAATTCTTTATCAACTGGTACTGATTGTAGTGGATTTACAAGGTTAATTTATCAAGAGTTTGGAATTTCTTTAGGAAGAACAGTTTCAAGTCAACTTTATAGTGGTACTTATGTAAGTCGTGAAGATTTACAACCTGGTGATTTAGTATTTTATAGTTATGGAAATGTAGCTAGTCATGTTGCTATATATATAGGAAATGGTTTAATTATTCATGAATCTACTCCAAGAGATGGTGTTAAAATTAGTTCTGTTAATATTATGAGATATATAACAGCTAGAAGATTGATTACTTCTAATGTTGGAAGTAATAATCAAGTAGAAGAAGTAAAACAACAAGTAGTAGTTGAAAATAATAATGTTACTAATGAAGTAGTAGATAATAATGTAAAACAAGAAGTAAAAGCTGAAGAAGTAAAGCAAGAAGAAGTTAAAATAGAAGAAGTCAAGAAAGAAGAAATTAAAGAAGAAGTAGTAGTTGAAACTACACCTGAAGTTAAACAAGAGGAAATTGTATCAGTAGAAAAAGAAGAAAAAAATGAGAAACTAACAAGTAAAGAAGAAAATAAAAATACAATAATAGAATCTTCACAAGAAGAAAATTAAAAAAAATTAATAAGGGTATTGTAAAATTCTAAAGTTTGTTATATAATACTCTTGTTATTTGTTCCAGTAGCTCAGCTGGATAGAGCAATGCCCTTCTAAGGCATCGGTCCGGGGTTCGAATCCCTGCTGGAACGCCATTTGTAAATTATCCTTACTTTGTAAGGATTTTTCTTTTGTAAAAATATTAAATATATGAGATAATAGATTTGGAAGTGATAAAATGGATAATAATTTAAAAAGAGAAATAATAATTGATAATTATGAGCATCCTTACCATAAAGAAAAACAAGATGATAAAGAATTTATTAAAGCAAATACTCATAATGAATCTTGTATAGATAATATAGATTTATTTGTTAAGATTAAAGATGGAGTTATAATAGATGCTTATTTTGATGGAGAAGCATGTGCTATTACTACTAGTGCTACAAGTATTATGGTTAGAAGAATAATTGGAATGAAATTAGAAGATGCTAAAGAATTAATGAAAGAATATTTACATATGATTAATGAAGAAGAATATAATAAAGACTTACTTGAAGATTTAAATGCATATTATGATATTAGTCGTCAACCTAGTCGTATTAAATGTGCTAGACTTCCTTTTGATACTTTAAATAAAACTATAAATATATATGAGGTGGAAAATGAAAAATAAAGATTTATTTATTACTGATAATAGTATTGCTGATAAGTATATTAAAGAATATATTTATCCATATGAAGTATTACCACATATAAAAAATATAATACTTGAAATTGGAAAGAATTTAGATTCTGAATATAGTTTAATTGATGAAAATATATGGATTTCTAAAACAGTGAATATTCCTAATAATGTAACAATTAAAGGACCATGTATAATTGATCATAATGCTGAAATAAGACCGGGTGCTTTTATAAGAGGAAATGTTATAATTGGAAAAAATTCTGTTTTAGGTAATTCATGTGAAATGAAAAATGCAATTCTTTATGATAATGTTCAAGTTCCTCATTTTAATTATGTTGGAGATTCTATATTAGGTGAATTTGCTCATATGGGAGCAGGTAGTATTACCTCTAATATTAAAAGTGATAAAACTAATGTTGTGATAAAAGGAAAAGAAAAAATAGAAACTAATTTAAGAAAAGTAGGAGCTTTTTTAGGAAATAACGTTGAAATAGGATGTAATGCTGTTTTAAATCCTGGAACAATAATTGGGTGTAATACCATTGTTTATCCCTTAACAATGGTAAGAGGAGTAATAGATAGTAATAAGATAGTAAAAAATACGAATGAAATTATAGAAAGGATTAAAAATGACTAAGTTATTTGGAACTGATGGAGTAAGAGGTATTGTTAATAAAGATTTAAATATTGAAGTTGCTGTTAAATTAGGAGCAAGTGTTGCTCATATATTAAAAAAAGATTATAAAAAAGATAAGTTAACATTTTTTATAGGATGCGATACAAGAATATCTCGTGATATGTTAAAAAGTGGGGTAATAAGTGGCTTTTTAAGTGAAGGATGCAATATTATAGATTTAGATATTATACCAACTCCAGCTGTATCTTATTTAATTACTAAATATAAAGTTGATGGGGGATTTGTTATATCAGCTAGTCATAATCCTGTTATTTATAATGGAATAAAAGTTTTTAATTCTGATGGTTATAAATTAGATGATAAATTAGAAGATAAAATAGAAGAGTATTTATTAAATGATTTTAAATTAAATGATAAAGAAAATGAAGTTGGAACATTAACTTGTAAAGATTTAAAGGAAGATTATGTTGATTATTTATTAAATACAGTAAATAATAAAAATATACCTTTTAAAGTTGTAATTGATACAGCTAATGGAGCATCATATAAAACAGCTGAAATGATTTTTTCTAAATTAAATATTGATTATAAAATAATTAATAATAAAATAGATGGATATAATATTAATAAAGATGCTGGATCAACTCATATGGAAGGATTAATTAAAGAAGTATTAAAAGGCAAATATGATTTAGGAATTGCTTATGATGGTGATGCAGATAGATGTTTATTAGTTGATTCAGATGGTGAAATAGTAGATGGAGATTATATTCTTGCAATTATGTCTAATTATTTACAAGAAGATATTGTTGTTGGAACAGTTATGTCTAATCTTGGATTAATTAAATTTTGTGAAGAAAATAATAAAACTTTTATTGCAACTAATGTTGGAGATAAATATGTATTACTTGATTTGTTAAAAAGAAATAATAATTTAGGTGGAGAACAAAGTGGACATATAATATTTCGTAATTATTTAAATACAGGATGTGGAGAATTAACTTCTCTTCAAATATTAAATGTTATGACAAATGAAAATAAATCTTTAAAAGAATTAAAGAGTGTTATGAACAAATATCCTCAGGTTCTTGTAAATATAAATGCTTCTAAAGAAGAAAAAGATAGATTAAATTCAAATAATGTAAAAAAAATAATAAGTGAATATGAGAAAAAATTAAATGGGAATGGAAGAATATTAGTTAGAGCAAGTGGAACAGAAAATCTAATTAGAATAATGCTTGAGGGAGATAAAGATATTATTGAAAAATATGTAAATGATTTAAAAGAAGAGTTAAAAGTAGCAATAAAGTAGTTGATAATTTATAAATATTATTGTATAATATTTTATTATAAGTGGAGGAAGAAAATGAGATTTTTAAGAAGAAATAAATTTACTATAATTGCCATATTTTTATTAATTGTTTTTGTTTTTATTGGAGTACAATTAAAAAGTATATTTGTTCCAGATGAAGGAAAAGCATCATATGGAGATAGATTATCAGAAATAAAGGATCATAAATTAAGTAATGATTGGTTTACCAAAATAGAAGATAAATTTAAGGAAAACGATAAAGTTTCTAAAATAGAAAATAAAATACATGGAAAAATTATTAATTTAATAATTACTGTAAATGGTGATGTTGATGTTAATACTGCTAAAGAAATTGGTAATAGTACTATTGGTATGTTTGAAAATGATGAACTAACATATTATTCTTTACAAGTATATTTAAAAAAAGATGATGAGAAATTAAATAATTTTCCAATAATAGGATATAAAGGTACAACTACTGATTCATTGATATATTCTAAAGATCGAGATATAGTTCAAACTGAGGAGAATACAGATGAAAAATAGAAAAAAAATATTTCTTTTAATATTTACAATAGCTATAATTGTTTTTATTGCATTGTTCTTTATTTATTATTATCATGAATCTAGTTTACTTGATTCTAAAGATAAAAAATGGTTAAATGATAATGGTAAGAAAATAGTTGATATTGAAGTTTTTAATGATGTATCAATTTTTGGAAATGGTGGAGATGGTGTAGTATTTAACTTTTTAGATTATGTATCAAAGGAAACTAATTTAAATTTTAATAAAATAGCATATTCTAAAGAAGAAGCAACTAAAACTAAATCATATCGTATGGAAATTGTTGATGGATCAACAACTTTAAATAGTAATCAATTATTCTTTTATGAAGATACATATGTTTTAGTATCTAAAAAAAGTGAACGTATAAATACTATCCATGATATATCTGGTACAACAATAGGGGTGCTTACAAATGATGAAAATAATATTAGTTATTATTTAAAAAGTGTTACAAATATAAAATATAATCCTTATCAGAGTTTTGCTGAATTATTTAAAGGATTAGATGATAATGAAGTAAACTATGTAATAGTACCCAATGTTTTATCGTCAGACAAAACATTAAAAAATAATGATTATTATTTAAATTATTTTTTTACTGATTTTTCAAAGAAAATTGTATTAACATTAGATGATAATAATAAAAATTTAAATAATATTATAAAAAAATATTATGATAATTGGATGAAAGAGTATTATGTTATGGAATATAATAAACTTTTATTAAATGATTATATGGAATCTAAAAATATAAATGATAAAACTAAAACAGAACTTTTAAGTAAATCATATGTATATGGTTATGTTGAAAACGTTCCCTATGAAGTTACAAAAGGATCTAAAATAAAAGGTATAGCAGCAGAGTATATTAACAGGGTAGTAAGACTTACTGACATAGATTTTACTTATAAAAAATATTCAACAATTAAAGAATTAAATAAAGCTATTAGTACTGGAGAAGTTGATATATATTTAGATTATATTGGAAATCAAAATAGTAAATATTTAAAAACAATTTCTCCATTTGTTGAAAATTATGTTATTCTAGGCAGAATAAGTGATGATTATGTTATATCATCAATTGAAGGGTTAAAAGGTAAAACAGTATTAATGCTTGATAATAATAAATATTTATATGATTATATTAAATCAAATACAATGGCCAATGTAAGTAATCATTCAGATATTAAAAGATTAGTTAGAGAAGCCAATAGTAAATCAGGTATTATTGTATTAGATAAAGAAGTATATACTAATTATCGAAATAATGAATTAAAAGATTATGAAATATTATATCAAGATATAATGAGTAATGATTATTCATTTATGATAAAAAGTGAAAATGATCAATTTTATAATTTATTTAATTATATAATAAATACTAATTCATATTATAGATATCGAAATACTGCATTTAATAATTTAAAAACAAATATATTTAATACATCAAGTTTTGAAGAAGTATATTTACTTATTTTAGCAATAATAGTATTACCTATTTTAGTTGTAATAGGAATAATGGTATTCATAAAAAATAGACACAAATTAAAATTAGTTAGAAAAGAAGATCGTAAAAAATATACAGATATGCTTACATCTTTAAAGAATCGAAATTACTTAAATTTACAAATTGATTCATGGAATTTAAATAAAGTTTATCCTCAAACAATAGTTGTTGTTGATATAAATAATTTGAAATATATAAATGATAATTATGGAAGAGAAAAGGGAGATAGCTTAATTGTTAAAGCAGCGGGAATTCTTTTAAATACTCAACTTGAAAATACCGAAATAATTAGAAGTGATGGAACAGAATTTATTATATATTTAGTGGGGTATACTGAAGATCAAATAGATGTATATGTTAAAAAATTACGAAAAGAATTTTTAGAACTTCCATATGGATTTGGAGCTAGTGTTGGATATAGTATGATATTTGATAATATTAAAACAATAGATGATGCTATGAATGAAGCTATGATTGATATGCAAAGTGATAAAGAAAGTTATCGTTAATGAAAAAATATCTTAAAAAAATTATTAAAATAGTAGGGCTAGAGGAAATGCGCATTTTGCCAGGAAATCTAGCTTTCTCTTTAATATTTTTAATTATTCCTTTTGCATCATTTATAGGTTTATTGTTATCATCTAGTTCAATAGATTTAAAAAATATATTATCGAATAATATGCCTGTTGTAGTATTAAATATTATTGAATCAGCTATGTATCCAAATCCCTATAATATATTATTATTTTTGATTATTAGTTTATGGTTATCTTCTAAAGGATGTATGGCTATTATAGTATCTAGTAATGTTTTATACAAAATAAAAGATAATAATATTCTTAAACTTCGAATTAAATCAATTTTAATGATTATATTATTATTTATTTTAATAAGTATAATGTTATTAATTATTTTATTTGGAGATAGGATAATTCATTTAATTAACATTAATCAAACTATTTATAATATATTAAAATATCTTATTTCTATTGTAATAATATTTATATTTATAAAATTAATTTATTTTTTAGCACCTAGTAAAAGAATATCTAGTAAATATATGAATAAAGGATCTATCTTTACAACTTTATCTTGGGTTCTTTTATTAAGATTATATTCCTATTATTTAAATAATTATAATAACTATGATTTTTACTATGGTAATTTATCTAATATATTAATATTACTTCTTTGGATGTATTTGTTATCATATTTATTTACAATAGGATTATCGATAAATGTAAATGATTATTTAGTTTCTAAATTAGAAATAGAAAAAAATAATAAAAAGTATTTTATTATTTTTTTATTTTATTAATAAATTCTTCAAAATTATTTATAAATGGATAAAAAATTATTATAGATAATAAATTAAATAAAGTATGAATTAAAGCAATAGAATAAGAATTAACTTGATAATTTAATAATTTTATTTTTAAATAATATAGTATATAAAATAATATTATAAAAATAATTGATCCTATAATATTATAAAGTAGATGAGAATAAGCAACTTTTTTAGCATTTTTATTTGTTCCTATACTAGCAATTAAAGTTGTTATGCAACTGCCTATATTTTCTCCTAAAATAATAGGAATTGTCATAAAATAAGTTAATTTTTTATTAATTGATATAGTTTGAAGAATGGCTATAGTAGCACTTGAAGATTGAACTAAACAAGTTGCTATAATACCAATTAATAAACCTATTAAAGGATTATTAAATGAATTAATAATATCTTTAAATGTTTTTAATTCCATTAAAGGAGATAAGGTTGTTTGCATTAAATTTAATCCAAATAAAAATAAACTATATCCTATAAAAAAATTACTTAATCTTTTTTTATTTTTTAAATATAATATTAATCCTACTAAAAATAAAATCGGAACATAATTATTAATATTAAATATCATATTAGTATTATTATTTAAACATAAAAAAGATGTTAACCATGAAGTAATACATGTTCCTAAATTTGCTCCCATCATTATTCCAATTGATGAATGAAAACTAATAATGTTAGAATTTACTAATCCTACTGTAATAGATGTTATAATACTAGAACTTTGAATAATAGAAGTAATAATTGTTCCAAGTATTATTCCTCTTTTAGGAGAACTAGTATATCTTTGTAATATAATTTTTATCTTATCATGAATATTACCTAAACTATTAGAAAATAATTGTAAACCATATATAAATAAACTTATACTTAAAATAAAATTTAATAATAATTTCATATTATTATTTACTCAATTTATTAAAATATATTCCAAAAAAAAATATATATGTTATAATTATTTATAGTAGAGGATAGTAATATGAAATATAGAAATAAAATAATATTAAGTGTTATATTAGGAATTATTGGATTAACTCTAATATCTATATTTGCTTTACCAAAAATAATTTATCAAATAGAAGCAAATTATTTAGAACAAGAAGTATTAGAAGTTAGATCATCTTTAAAAGAATTTAAAAAAAGTAAAGAAAGTATTCTTAATTTACTATCTACTGATATATTTAAATATTCTGGTAAAGAATTAGAAAAAAGTGTTGAAAATAATTTAAAAACATTAATTAATATAACTTATGAATTAAATAATATAGATTATGAAAATATGTTATCTACAAATAATTTAAATTCTTTAGAAAATAGAAATAAAACAATAGAGAATATAAATGCATTAAAAAATGAATTATTAGATTATAAAGAAAAATGTAATAATTTAATAAAAGAAAATAATAGCTATTTAGATAATAAAGATTTAAATAATTATATATTAAAAATAGATGATATTTTAGATACTTTAAATTATTATAATGAAATTATAGAATTTTTAAATAATACAAATGATTATTATATAAAAGATAATATTATTATTTTTACAAAAAAGAATACCTTTTTAGGGTATAAAGAAATATTAACTTATTTAGAAAATAAAAATTTAGATATAATAAATTCTAAGATTGAAAATGATAATGTTTCTCCTGTTGTTACTCCTAGAAAATTAGATTTATTTGTTGGATCTAAAAATTTAAAAGATACTTTAAAATGTATTGATGAAATAGATGGAGAAGTTGAATGTAAAATATCAGGTAATTATAACTTAAATGTTGTGGGTAATTATAATGTAGTTGTAGAAGCAATTGATAGTGCTAGTAATTATGTAAAGAAAAATGTTGAACTTAATGTTAAAGAAAAAGTAATTGGTCCTTATTATACTGAAATAATTAGAAATCAAAATACCGTTATTGTATATGGACTTGATGAAAATAAACAATATACCAAAGTTGTAAATGTATTTGCTTGTTCAACAGGAAGAGGAGGAAGAACACCAACAGGAACATTTTATACAACTAAAGGTGCTCCTTGGGGACCTTTAATGGGAGGAGTATGGGGACAATACTATACAATGATTACACCAAGTATTTTATTTCACTCTGTTCCATATTACTCTATGTCAAAAGATAATTTAGAATGGCAAGAATACAATAAATTAGGTGAAGAAGCATCAGCTGGATGTGTTAGATTATCAACCATTGATGCTAAATGGATATATGATAATTGTCCAAGTGGTATGCGAGTAAGAATATATGATGGAGAATTACCAGAAGGGGTTGTAAAACCAACTCCAGTTAAAATAGATCCAAATAGTCAATTTAGAGGATGGGATCCAACTGATCCGGATATAAATAATCCATGGAATAAGTAGATTTAATCTACTTTTTTTCTAGACGATTATAAAAATTTATTATATAATAGGTGGGATTGAAGGGATAATATGGAAAAATTTGAAGAAGTAGAAAGAAGTATTATTAAAAGATTTAGAAAAGGTATATGGGGAAGATTTGTATCTTCAGTCTATGATTATAAATTAATAGAAGATAATGATAATATAATGGTTTGTATAAGTGGTGGAAAAGATTCTTTTTTACTTGCTAAATGTATTCAAGAACTTATTAAACATAGTCCTATTAAATTTAATGCTCATTATGTCGTAATGGATCCAGGTTATAATGAATTAAATAGAAAAATGATAGAAAAAAATGCTAAACTTTTAAATATTCCAGTTGAAATATTTGAAAGTGATATTTTTAATATTGTTGCAAATGAAGAAAAAAGTCCTTGTTATTTATGTGCAAGAATGAGAAGAGGATGTTTATATAGTAAAGCTAAAGAATTAGGTTGTAATAAAATAGCTTTAGGACATCATTTTAATGATGTTATAGAAACAACATTGTTATCTATGTTTTATGGATGTGAAATAAAAACTATGATGCCAAAACTTCATAGTGATAATTTTCCTGGATTAGAACTAATTAGACCATTATATAGAGTTCATGAAGAAGATATCTTATCTTGGGTTAAATACAATGAATTAACTTTTATTAACTGTGCTTGTCGTTTTACTGAAAATTGTAGTATAAATGATGAATCAGATAGTAAAAGATTAGAAATGAAAAATTTAGTAAAAAAACTTAAAGAAAAAAATCCTAATATTGATTATAATATTTTTAAAGCTCTTGATAATGTTAATTTAAATTGTATACTAGGAACTAAAAAAGATGGAGAGTATACAAGTTTTCTAGATAATTATGATGAGTAAATAATTTAATTATTTAATAATATATAAATTGATGTATATAATATTAATGAAAAAATAGTTGACAAATGTATAAACATTGTATATACTATATATAAATGGAGATGATAATATGGAAGCAAGATTACAAAAATGGGGAAATTCAGATGGTATAAGAATACCAAGTAGTATATTAAAAGCTCTAAATTTGAAAACTAATGATTCAGTAAATTTAGAGCAGGTTGAAGATAAAATCATTATTTCAAAACAAGTTAAAAATAACATTTCTCTTGAAGAAAGATTTAAAGAATATCATGGTGAAAACTTAGCAAAAGAATTTGCTTGGGATGATGCAAAAGGTAAAGAAATATGGTAGGAAAATATATTCCCAAACAAGGTGATATTGCTTTTTTAGATTTTAATCCAATTAAAGGTCATGAACAAGGTGGTTTAAGACCATGTATTGTTATTAGTAATGATGTTTTTAATAAATATACTAAAATGGTAATTGTTTGTCCAATAACATCTAATGAAAAAGAATTTCCAACACATTATTTATTAAGAAAAGCAAAAAAAGTTCATGGTTCAGTTTTATGTGAACATATAAGAAGTATAGATTATGAAGAAAGAAAACTTAAATTTGTTGAAAGATGTAATAATGAAGATTTAGATAACATAATGATACTATTAAATTCTTGTTTAGAGTAATAAAAAAATAATTAAAAGACTTAAAACATTGATTTTAAGTCTTTTTTGTCTTATAATAAATATCAGGTGAAGTGTATGGATAATATAACTTATAATGATTTAGAAAAAAAAGTATTAACTTATAATAATCATTTTGATATAAGAAGACTTCGTCAAGCATATGAATATGCTAAAAAACATCATGCTAATCAATTAAGAGCAAGTGGAGAACCTTATATAATACATCCTTTAAATGTTGCATATATTCTTTCTTTTATGCATGCAGATATGGATACTTTAATAGCAGCTCTTTTACATGATGTAGTAGAAGATACAGAAACAACTCTAGATGATATAGAAAAAAAATTTAATAAAACAGTTCGTGATTTAGTAGATGGAGTTACGAAAATGACTAAATTAAATTTTAGTAGTAAAAAAGAATTATCAGCTTTAAATCTTCGTAAAGTTATAGTTAGTTTAGCACTTGATCCAAGAATTATTATTATAAAACTTGTTGATAGATTACATAATATGCAAACACTTGAATATAAAAGTGAAAAAAAACAACAAGAAAAATCTCTTGAAACATTAGAAATATATGTTCCTTTATCTTATTATATAGGAGCTAATAAAATAAGAGATAAGTTAGAAAACTTAAGTTTTAAATATTTAAAACCTAGTTTATATGGAGATATTAAAAAACAAAGAGAAGACTTAAAAAAAGAAACTAAATCAATATTAGAAATGGAAGTTGAAGAGATAAAATCTTTATTTAAAAAGAATAATATAAAAGCCGAATTTGAAATACGTTATAAAGATGTTTATAGTATTTATAAAAAACTAATTACTAAAGTTAACTTTGATATGATTCATGATATGATTTCTATTAAAGTATTAGTTAAAAATAATAAAGATTGTTATATGGCTTTAATGTTATTACATGAAATGTATACACCTATAAATGATAAATTTAAAGATTATATTGGAAAACCTAAAACAAATATGTATAGATCACTTCATACAACAGTATTTGGACCAGATAATAGATTAATACAGTTTCAAATAAGAACTGAAGAGATGGAACGTGTTGCTATATATGGATTAACTTCTTATTGGTTTAAATATAAAAATAATGCTAAAATATATATGAAAAAAGATTTAGAAAACAATTTCCAATTCTTTAAAGAAATAAAAGAACTTGATAGTACAATTTTAGATAATATAGAATTTTTATCTCAATTAAAGAAAGAATTATTTGGAAGTAATATATATGTTTATACAACAAAAGGAGAAGTTATAGAACTACCAAGTGGTGCAACCGTAATTGATTTTGCTTATAAAATTCATACTGATATAGGAAACTCTATGGTAGCAGCAATTGTTAATAATGAATCAGTTCCATTTGATTATGTTTTAGAAAACCAAGATAAAGTAAGAATAATAACTGATAATACAGCTTATGTTCCAAAAGATGATTGGTTAGATAAAGTAATAACAACAAGTGCTAGAAATAAAATATTAGATTATATTAAAGAACATGAAGAAGACTAAAATAGTTTTCTTTTTTTACACTTAAAATGTAAAGTGATAAAAAAATTATTAAAGTACTTGACTAATAAAATAATTTGTTATAACATTATTAATGTAGAGAACCATAGAAATGGTTAACTAAGAAAGAAGGAGAGTATGGAAGAAAATTTAAAAAAGAAAAATTCAAACTTAAAGAAAATAATTCTAGGATCATTCCTAGGTATATTAATAGGAAGTTTATTAGGAACAACCTATGCAATGTTTACATATGAAAGAGGAGGAACAACAAATAGTAAATTAATAGCAGGAGATATATACATGAAGTATACAGGAACAAACGAATTAGATTTCCCAGATGCCATGCCATCTAATACGTATACCTCAGGAAAATATTTTCAGTTTGAAATCACAGGAAAGAATACAACAACAGATAAACCAATAATCTATGATATTGTATTAAATCCAGGTGTTAGTAATCCAAATTCAAGAACTCAAAGAATAAGAGATGAATTCTTAAAATTTAGACTAGTTGAAGTAGTAAACCCAGGAGAAGCAAATGAAAGTGAAACGGAATTAATAGCATCAAGAAGTTATAATACCATAAGTAATACAAGAATGTATAAAACAACTATTCCAGCAGGAGGAGCAAATTCTGGAACCTATACTAAAGTATATAGAATCTATGCCTGGATAAGTGATAGTGTAGTAATTGGAAATGTAAATCAAGATTATACAGAGTCAGAATGGGCAAATCTTTATGCAAGTATAGCCGTAACCGTAACTGGAGACTTTACAGATAAAGAGATAACCTTACCAGGAGAATTAGCAGCAACAAAAATTATGAATATCTATGAAGATGAAGGAGCCGGAACAGATGGATTATATGCTGTAAATACAGATGGAGATTTAGCAGGAAGTGAAGATACCATCAGAGAATATCGTTATTCAGGAGCAAATCCAAATAACTATATCTATTTCAATGGTAGTAATGAATTATGGAGAATAGTTGGAGTCTTTAATGGAGAGTTAAAAATAGTAAAAGATACAGCATTAAGTAATGTAACCTTAACAAATAATAATTATACTCATACAGACCCACAAACAAGTGTAGAAACAGCATTTAACTTAAAATCTAGTGAACAAGCATATGGAAGTACCTTATATTGGAACAAACATGTAAGTGGAACTAATAATAATGATTGGACCACCGCAGGACTTCAATATTATTTAAATGATGCAAATAATGAAAATAGTTATTATTACAATATAAATTCTGCATACAAAAGCCTAATTAAAACGAATACTGTGTATTACTTAGGAAATGTAACAATAAGTAATAGTAATTATATGATAGATGCAACAGCAAAACAAGCAAGAGAACAAGAAAGAGGAACAACAGTATGTGATTCAAGTGTAACTTCTTGGAGTCAAAATGCTAATCCTAGTTGTAATATTTGGAATGGAAACCAAGCAACTTGGGAAGGAGCAATTGGATTATTGTATCCAAGTGACTTTGGATATGCCAATGCAACAAACCTATGGGGAGTAAATTTATCAACTTATTCAGCTTCGGATTTTAAACACAATAACTGGATACTTGACCCAAATGCAAGTGCTGGATATTACTGGTTCTTGTCGCCTTCCTCTCGCAATCCTAGCAGTGCGATGGACTGGGGCTATGATGGCATCGTGGGCAACGACTTTGTGGGCCGCGACCGCGGCTACGGCGTTCGCCCAGTCCTTAATCTTAAATCGGATACAAGAATATATGGCGGAGATGGAAGTATAAGTTCTCCATACACTTTGATAGAACAATAATAATATTAAAGAAATGCTAAAAAGATGCATTTCTTTTTGATATCTATAAAAAAGTGTGATAGAATAGAGATAGATTTTGGAGGAGATTGTATGAATGATAAATTAAAAGAACTTGCAGAATTAATGTTTCCAGGAATTGAAAAATCGGTTGAAGATTATGAAAAAATGTATCCAGAGAGAAAATTAGAAGAGGGTGCTCGTGTAACAAGATTTGCACCTAGTCCTACAGGATTTGTTCATATGGGAAGTTTATTATCTGCATTTGAAGATTATAAAGCAGCGAAAGATACTAATGGTGTATTTTATTTAAGAATTGAAGATACTGATTCTAAAAGAACTGTTGAAAATGGAATTGTTGGAATATTAAATGATTTAAAAAACTTTGATATTATACCTGATGAAGGAATGATTGATGAAGAACATTCTATTGGAGAATATGGTCCATATATTCAAAGTGAAAGAAAGGAAATATATCATGCTTTTGCTAAAGATTTAGTTTTAAGAGGACTTGCTTATCCATGTTTTTGTTCAGCTGAAGAATTAGATGAAATTAGAGAAATTCAAGAATTAAATAAAGAAAGAATTGGATATTATGGATCTTTTGCAAAATGCAGAAGTTTAAGTGTTGATGAAGCAATTGAAAAAATAAAAAATGGAGAAGAGTTTACGGTTCGTCTTAAATCACCTGGAGACTTTAATAAAAAAATTACTTTACATGATGAAGCTCGTGGAGATATAGAATTCCCTGAAAATGATTTAGATATAGTTATTATTAAATCAACTGATAAATTACCCACATATCACTTTGCTCATTTAGTAGATGATCATTTAATGCATACAACTCATATTATGCGTGGAGAAGAGTGGATAGCATCTTTTCCAATTCATGATCAATTATTTGAAATATTTAACTTTGAAAAACCTAAATATGTTCATCTTGGAGTTGTTATGAAAATAGATGAAGAAGGAACTAGAAGAAAACTATCTAAAAGAAAAGATAAAGAAGCAAGTGTTGAGTTTTATCATAAAGAAGGAATTCCTAAAGAAGCCGTTAAATTATATTTAATGACAATTGCTAATTCTAATTTTGAAGAATGGTTTTTAGAAAATCCTGATTCTGATTTAAGTGAATTTAAATTTGATTTTAAAAAGATAAGTGCCAGTGGAACTTTATTTGATGTTGAAAAATTATTAAATATTTCGAAAAATTATTTTAGTAAATTAACTGCTAATGAAATATATGATAATTTACTTGTTTGGACTAAAGAATTTGATGAAGAATTTTATAATGTTTTAGTAAATAATAAAGAATATGCTATATCTGTATTTAATATTGAAAGAGGAGGAGTTAAACCTCGTAAAGATTATACAAGTTATAGAAGTATTAGAAACTTTGTTTTCTATATGTTTGATGATTTATTTGTAAGTCCAGATTACGGGTGGAATAAAATAACTGATAAAGAAGAAATAAAAAATATTTTAAACACCTATGTTGATAAATATATGGATTTTACTGATCAAGAAATTTGGTTTAATAAAATAAAAGAAATGTGTGATGAACTTGGTTATGCCTCTAATATGAAAGAATATAAAAAGAATCCTGAATTATTTAAAGGAAATGTTGCAGATGTATCAGGAGTTTTAAGAATTGCTTTAACTAGTTTATCTAATACACCAGATTTATTCTTACTTATGAAATTACTTGGAGAAGTTAAAGTTAAAGAAAGATTTCTTAAATGCATTAATAATTAGGTGATTATATGAATGTTATAACTAAAGAATATATATATGATTTATTAGAAACAAAATTAAAGTAACTGATGATGAAGAGATATATTTAGTAAAACTAATAGAAGAATTTATGATATAAATAATAATATTGTAATACCTTTAGATGAAGAAGAAACATTAGTATTTCGTAAACGCTTTGGAATATTAGATAATGGTATTCCTCAATCAAAAGAAATGATTTGCAAAGAATATAATATAGGATATCAAAAATATCCACATATAATAAATAGAATATTAGCTAAATTGGTATTCAGAATAAAGAATATTGATAAACAAGAAAAGATTGAAAAAATTAATTCATTAAATACTAATGACGAGAAAGTTTTGAATAAACCAATATTTTTGTTTCCTCTTGATAAACAATTAAAAAATAAATTAATGAAATCTTATATTTTAACATTTAAAGATTTAATGGAATTAAGTATTAATGAATTAAAAAATATTTTAGGTCCAAAAGATTTAGATGCAATAACATCATATGTTCATTCATTAAATTATAAATTTATAAATGAATTAAGTGATACAGAAAAAAAGAAATATTTGATAATAATGAATTAGATATAATAGGTAATTCTAGTCCTTATTTTGTAGATGGTGTTGATAAATATACATATAATTATTTATTAATGAATAATATTAATGATGTTCGATCATTAGTAAAAAATGTATTTACATTTCCAACAAAAGATAGAATTGAAATGATGATGTTTATTTCTAAAAATAATTTATCTGGTTTAGGAAGAGAAGAAGAGTCAAAGAAACTTTGACTTTTTTTTAAATATGTGATATAATGCATAAGATTTTGAAGGGGGAATATACATGAATAATAAGAAAGAAAAATGGGAAAGATCTTATAAATTAATTGTTGATACTTTAAAAAATAATGAATTAGGTGATGCATATTTAATTTTACAAGGTCTTGAATTAATAGGATATGAATATATTGATTTTTGGTATAAAGTAGTTGATATAGTAAAGCAAAGTAATAAAATGGAAACATTAGTTGAATATATAGATGCTATGCAACAACTTGGAAGAAATAAGTTATCTTATTTTATGAATGAAGTAACAAGTAAAACTACTGATTTTCAAGATATTTATAACTCATTTATTTCTTTAATAAATGAAGTAAATTTTATAAATGAAGATGAAGTAATAAAAAAATAGGCTAAGCCTATTTTTTTATCTTATGATCAATTGATGCTTTTACAAATGAATCAAATAATGGATGAGGACGAGTAGGACGTGATTTAAATTCTGGATGAAATTGACAAGCAATAAAATGTACATGACTTGGTAATTCAATTATTTCTACTAAATTACTTTCTTCATTTATTCCAGAGAATACCATTCCATTATTTTCTAAAGTACTCATATATTTATTATTAAATTCATAACGATGTCTATGTCTTTCTTTAATGTTTTTTTCTTTATAATCTTTATATGCTAAAGTGTTTTCTTTAATTTTACAATTATAATTACCTAGTCTTAAAGTTCCTCCCATATTAATAACAGTTTTTTGATCACTCATTAAATCGATTATAGGATTTTCACACAATGGTTCAAATTCTGTTGAATTAGCATCACTTATTCCACATACATTTCTTGCAAATTCTATTACAGCAAGTTGCATTCCTAAACATATTCCAAGAAATGGTATATTATTTACTCTTGCATATTCAATTGCTTTTATTTTTCCATTTATTCCACGATTTCCAAATCCTCCAGGAACTAGTATTCCTTTAGTATTTTTAAATATTTCTTTTAAATTTATTTTTTCTTTTTCTAAAGATTCAGAATTAATCCAATTTATTTTAATTTTGGTATGATATTTATATCCAGCATGTCTTAATGCTTCCATTACAGAAAGATATGCATCATGAAGTTCTACATACTTTCCAACTAAAGCAATTTCAACTTCATCATTAGAATTATCCATTCTGTGTATTAAATCTTCCCAATCTTTTAAATCAGCTTTGTTTTCTTTTAAATTGAATTGTTTTAAAACTAGTTCATCTATATTTTGTTTATGTAAGTTAAGTGGTATTTCATAAATATTGGTAACATCAACACAATCAATTATATTACATTTCGGTAAATTACAAAATAAACTTAATTTACTTTTTATAGAATCATTGGTTGGAAATGGAGTTCTACATACTAAGAAATTAGGTCTTATTCCCATATTTTGTAAATCTTTAACACTATTTTGTGTAGGTTTAGTTTTTAATTCATTAGAACCTATTATATATGGTATTAATGTTGTATGAACAAAGCAAGTATTTTCAGGACCTTTTTCATATTGAATTTGACGAAGTGATTCAATAAATGCTTGAGATTCTATATCTCCAACTGTTCCTCCAATTTCTGTTATAACAATATCAGCTTTTGAAGTAATTCCAGCTTCATATACTTTATTTTTTATTTCATTAGTAATATGTGGAACAAGTTGAACAGTTGCTCCTAAATAATCTCCATGTCTTTCTTTTTCAATAACTGAAGAATATATTTTTCCACTTGTAATATTTGAAGTATAATTTAATTCTTCATCAATAAATCTTTCATAATGACCTAAATCAAGATCTGTTTCACATCCATCTTGAGTAACAAATACTTCTCCATGTTGAATAGGATTCATCGTTCCTGGATCTATATTAAAATAAGGATCAAATTTTTGCATGAATACTTTATAACCACGAGATTTTAATAATAATGCTAAACTTGATGCCGTAATTCCTTTTCCTAGACCAGATACAACTCCTCCAGTAACAAATACATATTTTGTCATATAACCACCTCTATGCTTATTATAGCAATTATATTTATTGTTTGTAAACAAAGTTCTTGAATTATTTTAAAAATCTAGTATAATATCTAGGACTAAGGAATGATTTATATGACAAATATGTGGAAACAAGTATCAGAAGATGAAAAAAATATATATAAAAAGATTAAATTAATAACAAGAGAAAATGGAGAAGACATTTTAGAAAATATTTATCGTTATGTAAAAGAAAATAGTTCTAAATATTATAGCAATGGATTAATGCATCCAGGATATGGTTTTATAAGAGAAGCAATATATAAATCAGAAAGTTACGTTAAAGGAAAAATAATAGATGTAAATATTCCTTTTTCATTAGATGATAAAAGTGATTCTTTCATAGAATATTTAGTTTATTTAGGAAGAAAATATTTAATAGAAAAACATTATAGAATACTAAAAAATATATTAGATAAATTAGATTTAAATTTATTTAATTTTACTAATTATTGTAGAGAAACTTCAAAATATATAAAGAAAATATGTGATCAAGAAGGAATAAAAAATTATTTATTACCAATTTATCCAGGCTATACCGATAGAATTAATTTATATAATGGATCAGGTTATCATTTTGCCAATATAATTTATTATAATAATAAATATTATTTAATAGATATTACATATTCTCAATTTTTTTATAAGGATTGTAATAATTTAGAAAGAATTGGCATTGTTAATGTATCAGGATGTAATCCAGGAAGATTTATGTTATTTGATGATGTTAATAAAAATATAGCTATTAATTTATTAAAAAATGGTTATATAGAATTAAATGAAGAAATATTAAAAAGATATTTGGATGCTTTTACAATATCATTTAGAAATGGTTTATATTATGAAAATACCAATGATTTTTCTTTTAAAACTAATTATACAATTGATGATTATATAAGTTTTTTAAAAGGAAATGATAATCAAGTAAAACATGAAGGATATGAAAATTTAGGATATCAAAAAAGACCTTTAAAGAAGAATTATTCTATCGAAAAAAGATAGAATTTTTTATTTTTTATAAAAAAGTAGTTGACAAATTAATCTGTTATTAATATAATGTTAATAACAAGGAATAAATCTGTTTTTGAAAAGGACTTAGAGTCCTAAAAATTTTATTTGTTGTTATTAACAAAAAGTTAAAAAGAAAGGAATGGTGAAAATGAAAACAGATAATTTAAAAGAAATAAGGGAGTTATTGGTTGTTGTTGATATGGTCAATGGATTTGTAAAGGAGGGAAGTCTTGCTGCACCTTCAATTATGAGAATTGTTCCAAGAATTGAAAAATTACTAAATTATTATTTAGAAAAAGAATTTGGAGGTATAGCAATTGTTCGTGATTCACATCCTAAGAATGCTGTTGAATTTAATGTATATGGATCTCATTGTATTGAAGGAACAAAAGAAAGTGAACTTATTGATGAATTAAAATTTGCAGAACCTTATGCATTAACATATTTAAAAAATAGTACTAATTTAGTATTTGCTAAGAATTTTATGAATGATTTATCTAAAATGGAAAATTTAGAAAGAATAGGATTTACAGGATGTTTATCTGAAGTATGTGTTGAAAATGGTGCAATTTCAACAAGAAATTTATTTGATGAATGGAATAGAAATACTGAAGTAGGTGTATATGAAGATGCAATTGATACTTATGATGCACCTAATCATAGTAGTGATATAGTAACTAAAGATGCACTTAATAGAATGAATAGAAATGGTGTAAAAATATATAGAAAAGGATTTTGTAATTATGAAAATTTATAATGGATATAAAAGATTAAATGATAATTATTCACTTGTAACAGATGCTTATGAACATAATATGGGAAGTGTTTATTTAAATGTTCAAAAAAACAATCAAGAAGCTGTATTTGATGTATTTTTTAGAAAAGTTCCTAATGGTGGAGGATATGCTATCATGGCTGGTGTTGATAAAATAATTGAATATATTAATAATTTAAAATTTAATGAAAGAGAATTAGATTATTTTAAAAGATGTGGATATGATAAAGATTATATTAATGTTTTAAAAAAATTTAAATTTAAAGGCGATATTTATGCTATTCCTGACGGAACACCAGTTTTTCCTAATGAACCTATTATTACCGTTAAAGCTCCTTTACTTGATGCTCAAATAATTGAAACAGCAATTCTTTCTATTGTAAATGGAGCAATGGAACATGCAACAGGGGCTAGAAGAATAATTGAAGCAACCCCTAAGGGAGTTGGAGTAATGGAGTTTGGATCAAGAAGAGCAGATGGGTTAGATGCATCAATTGATTCAGCAATATATGGAATAATGTCTGGCTGTATTGGAACAAGTAATATGCATGCTGCTAATATGTTAAATATAAATGCTTTAGGAACCATGGCTCATAGTTTTGTAGAATCATTTGATTCAGAACTTGAAGCATTTCTAACATGGGCAAGAAAATATCCAAACAATTGTAATTTATTAGTTGATACATATGATACACTTAATTGTGGTATTCCTAATGCTATAAAAACTTTTGAATATTTAAAAGAAAATAATATTCCAACTAATAATATAGGAATAAGAATAGATTCAGGTGATTTAGCATATTTATCTAAACAAGCAAGAATAATGCTTGATAATGCAGGATTTAAAAATGCCAAAATATGTTTAAGTAATGGACTTGATGCTGAAACAATTGAATCTTTAGTATTACAAGGTGCTAAATTTAATAGTTTAGGAGTTGGAGATAATATTTCTAAACCTGAGGGCAGAATGGGATGTGTTTATAAAGAAGTAGCACTAGAAGAAAACGGAATAATGGTTCCCAAAATTAAAGTTAGTAATGATACATTTAAAATAGTTAATCCTGCTTATAAAAAATTGTATCGAGCTTATGACAAAACAACAGGACTTGCTATTGCTGATATTATGTGTCAACATAATGAAAAAATAAAAAAAGAAAATTTATTAATTATTTCTCCAATTGATAATTTAAAAAATATTGTAATTAATAATTTTACTTTAAGAGAATTACAACAACCAATTTTTCTAAATGGAGAATTAGTATATGATGATCCAGATATCTTTACTAAACAAAAGTATTGTAATTTAGAAATGAATACAATTTATGAAGAAGTTAAAAGACTTAGAAATCCTCATGAATACTTTGTAGATGGAACAAAAGACTATATTGAATTAAAAAATAAATTAATTAGAGAAACGAAACAAAAAATTAGAAGATAGGAGAGATTAATATGGAATTTAATGCTAAAGAACAAGCAAATAAAATAATAGAATTTATAAGAGATTATTATAAAAAAAATAATTTAAAAGGAGTAGTAATTGGCATAAGTGGGGGAAAAGATAGTGCAGTTGTTGCTGGATTATTTACTCTCGCATTAGGTAAAAATAATGTAATTGGTGTAACTTTACCATGTCATTCAAAAGAACAAGATAGAATTGATGCTAAAGTAGTTGCTGATCACTTTGGATTTAGATTATATAATATCGATTTAACAGAAACATTTGATACTTTTAAAAATAGTTTAGATGATTTTGAATATACAAATTCAGAAATTGAAAACAGTGATATTAATTTAAAACCAAGACTTCGTATGAGTGCTTTATATTATATAGCTGCTATGTTAAGTGCTAAATTAAAAAGAGGATATTTAGTTGCCGGATGTGGAAATAAATCTGAAAAATTTGTTGGATATACAACTAAATGGGGTGATAATGCATCAGATATTGAAGTAATAAGTGATTTATATGTTCGAGAAGTAATTGAAGTAGGTGAAGTAATTGGAGTTCCTAAAAGTATTCTTTATAAAACACCTAATGATGGATTAAGTAATAAATCAGATGAAGAAAAATTAGGATTTAAATATTCTGATGTTGAAAAAGTAATAGAAGGACAAGAAGTTTTAGAACCTATTAAAAAAATGATTTTAAAACAACATAATAATAATATTCATAAAACATTTATACCAGGATATAAAAAATGAATATAGGAGTATTTGTTGGGAGTTTTAATCCTCCTCATGATGGTCATATAAAAATTGCTAAATATTTAATAAATAATCATTTAGTTGATAAAGTATTAATTCTTCCAACTCCTAATTATTGGAATAAACAAGATTTAGTAAGTATAAAAGATAGAATTAATATGTTAAAGTTTTATGAAGAAAAAAATATAATAATTGATAGTATTCATAATAATTATCCATATACTTATTTAGTATTAAAATCATTAGAACTTGATTATCCAGAAGATTATTTATTTTTAATAATTGGATCAGATAATGTAAAAGATTTAGATAAATGGAAACAATTAGATGATATTTTAAAACATAAAATAATTGTAATGAATAGAGGAAATAATATAGAAGAATATATTAATAAATTAGGAAGTAATAATTTTATTGTAATAGATAAATTTCCATTTATTGATATATCTTCAACAGAAATTAGAAAAGGAAAAAATGATTTTATTCATCCTAAAATTATAGAATATATAAAAAAACATCATTTGTATAAATAATAAAAATACTATATAATTAATGTGTGAGGTTATTATGAATTATAAAAGTGAAAGTGAATTTTTAAAAAATTATGACTCAAGTATATTTGATAAGTTATCGATGACAACAGATATAGTTATTTTAAGTGTATCAGATGAAGAAAATAGTAATTATCGTAAGAAAAGTACAAAAAAGATGAGTGTATTACTTGTTAAAAGAAAAGATTATCCTTATAAAGATAAATGGTGTTTACCGGGAGGATTTTTAGAGCCTAAAACCGAAACTCTTGAGGAATGTGCTAAAAGAATTTTAAAGAAAGAAACTAATTTATCTGATATTTATTTAGAACAATTATATACTTTTGATAGAATAGATAGAGATCCAAGAATGAGAATAGTATCAACAGCATATGTTGCTTTAATTGATAAAAAGAAATTAAAACAAAAAGTTGAAAATGCTAAATGGTTTGATATCTTAAATATTGAAGAAAAAAATAATATTGTTTCAATTATTTTAAATAATGATAAAGATACTATTGAATTTAAAATAAAAAAAGTATTAAAAGAAAAAACAACGGATAGATATGAATTTATTACATATAAAAATGATATGTTAGCATTTGATCATGATGTTGTAATTTTATCTGCTCTTGAAAGAATAAGAAATAAAATTAATTATACAGATATTGTTTTTAATATGATGGGTGAATTCTTTACTTTAGGAGAACTTCAACAAGTATATGAAGTAATTTTAAATAAGAAATTACTTGACCCAGCTTTTCGTAGAATAATTGCTGATAAAGTAGAAAAAACTGATAAAATGGTAAAATAACCGGAATGCGTCATTCATCAGGCAGTGATGTTAAACTGAT
>CAMVLU010000011.1 GCA_947168405.1 uncultured Clostridia bacterium | reverse complement strand
AAAATTAACAATATAAATGAAGTATTAAGTTTTATTGAAGGACTTAATACTTTTATTAATTGGATTGAAGTTAATAGAAATCTTAATTTGAAAGAAAAAGAAAAACTTATGAATTTAGATTTGTATTATGTTAATTTTGAAAATAAAAGAATAGATTTTTCTTCAAAAGATTTAGCTTTATTGTTTTATAAAGATTTAATAGAATTATATGTAAAAGATGAAAGTAAAAAATATTTAGATCTATATAAAATACTTTTAAATACCGATTATGGCTATAGTGATGGAAGTGAAGAAATGGAACAAATAAGTTTTAATATGGATGATTATAAAAATCTTATATATGTTTAAAATTAATGAGGGTTATATGAGAACAGAAAATGAAACAATGGTAGATATAGTAAGTGTTTGGAAAAGTGATTTTGATGATTATAGATCATTAGCTATAATAGGTAAAAATGATGAAGAAATTGGTTATGTAATTGCAAGTTATGATGAAGAAAAAATAAGAGAATTAACAGGTAATTTTGATAATAAAATATCAAAACGAGAATTAGAAAATTCATTTGCGGTTTTAATAGCATCTGATTTTGCTTATTATATAAATTTACCTAAAATATCTGAATGCTCTAAGTTATTACAAACAATTTATAATGAAGTATGTACCTCTGAATCATCAATGTGTTATATATCAGAAGATGATTGGAACAATTATTATTCAGATTCATTTTCAAGTAGAGACTTATTAAATCTAAAAAAAGAAATAAAAAAATATAAATTAGATGATGTTATTACAATAGATGATAATAATTATAAAATAATATGTTATGGAGATTTAGAAACAAAATTTGTTGATGATTTAACAAAAAATAATTTAGATAAAGAAAAAATAAATATAGATTTAATAGTATAAAAGTGTCAATATTATTGATATAAAATATAAAATAGATATAATAAATATTACCAATTCAATTGGCGAATTGGAATTGTGTGTATCACACACAACAACCCCTTTTTATTCTTTTTAATGAAAGTATCACTTAATTGTGATATTTTTCTTTTTAAAAGAAAAATCATAATATAGTAATATTGCGATGAGTAAGAAAGATTGAAAAGTATGGTATAATATCATTTAAAAGACAAATTACAATTTATAGAAATGTTAAAAAACTTTGACACATTTCCAAAGACATTTGGTAGTAAGCAAACCTTTGCAAATATATAATTGTTTTTGAAAGGAGGAAATATTGTGCTTGGTAATAATATTTTAGAATTAAGAAAAAAACTTGGTTTATCGCAAGAAGAATTAAGTGAAAAGGTAGGTGTTACTAGACAAACAATATCTAATTGGGAATTAAATGAAACTCAACCTAATCCTGAACAGTTAAAACTACTTTCAAAAACATTGAATGTTTCTATTGATGAACTTCTTGATAATAATATTAAATCTGTTTTAATAGAAAAAACAATAAAAACAGAAAAAAATTCAAGTCAAGTTTTAAAGGTTGTTAAAATTATTCTAACAAGTATATTAGTATTCTTTGTTTTTGTTTGTGTGATTGTTGGTGTTTTTTCCGTTAATTTATCAAAAGACAATAAACAGTTTGAGGAAAATCAGGGAGTAACATTAAATTGTTCTTTAAATGATAAAACATATTCTTATCTTATAGAAAGCGATAAAGAAGATAATATCATTGATCATAGTGGTAGTGAATATATTTCTAATATATTAAAGGATAAAGAATTTAAAAAAGGCAAAATATTAGTAGAATACATTATTGATTATTTCAAAGATAATAACGGAAAATGTAATTAAAATTTCAAATTATAAATAATCAGAAGATTAAGAAATTCCGAATACATTTAATAACTAAATTTCCAAGTTAAGAATAAATTGACAATAGCAAACCTTTTTGATATAATATGAAACAAATTTAAGGGGGAATATTTTGTGAATTTTAGAAAAGAAATAGAAGAAGAAAGAAAAAAGAAATTAGGTTTAGATAGAGCTGATACTTATATGGTTTATCAAATTTTAAAAGAGTATTATGAGAAAAAAATAATTGATGCAAAAAGAAATATTGTTGGATATACAATAGATTTAGTTATTTGTAATATGTATGGATTTAATAGACTTGGTTCATTAGAAAAATTAAATGAAACATGGGGAGATGGCAATTTTTATATTGATTTAAATAATTCTGGTATGATCAGTGATGAAGTAACAGAAGATGGAGATATAGATACAGGGGATGAAGATATATCATTTGAAAGTGTAGAAAATCTAAAAATGCTTTCAGATGTTTCGTTTTCCATTAAGGGATTAATAGAATTATGTGAAAGAGATGATTTTGGAATAAAACTTTTATTTAAAGATAAAGAAGATTATTCTTCAGTAATTGAAATACAACCATTTAAACCTTTTGAAAAGAATGATAATATTAATAAGTATTTAGCTACATTAAAGTAAATATAAAATAGATTTGAAATATAATCTATTTTTTTTATGGAAGGAGAATATAGAAAATAATATGAATAATAAAATAGATAAATTTAATGAGATGTGTGGAATGTGGGATTTTAGAAATATTGATATGACTAAACCGCATTTAAGTAGTATTGAAATAAAAAACAATACTATTTTTTTATATTGTGAAATATTTTCGCCAGCATTAGATGATTATATAAATTGCTATGCATGTAAAATAAAAGATAAAGAATTACTAAAAATGTTTAAGAATTTAGATTTATCTAATAATTTTGAAGTGTCCGATATGATAGGATATTTTGAAATGGAAATAGATTGGGATTTAGTGTCTGATAAATTAAGTGAAAAGTTAGAAGAAGAAATAGATAAAGTTGGAGAAGAAAACTTATTTGACTATTAAAGGGAGGTAATGTGAAAAAGGAGAAAGTTTATACAATTTGTTATGATACGCTTGATGTATTTAACACAAAAGAAGATGCAAAGAAATTTTATACAACGTGTTTTTATTCATCAGAAGGAGCGGAACAACAAAGATATGCTTCAATATTAGTAGGTTTAAATTTTAAAAATATTGCTTATGATAATGTAAGTGATAGTTGTAATGAGATAAGTATTAAATTGGATAAGTATAAAGATAAATATTTAAAGTTAAAATTAAATGATTTTTTATCAATTCATGATACTGTAGAATTATATGAAAAATTAATTAAACCCATATTAGAAGTTTCAGATGAATATGATATTGATTTTAATAAAAAAATTCCATTTGAAACCTTTGGAGCTGATAATGATATTAATATGTCTAGTTTTTCAGAATATTATAAAGATTTATGTAGAATATTTAAAATAGAATTTAATAAAATAGAAACAAAAGAATTTTCAGATGGTAAATATAATTTATATATGGATGATGAGATTATTGATATTAGAGCATGGGACAATTTACAATCTGTTATTGATAATGTAAAAACAATAATGGAAATATATAAGAAAAAATATTTAGAAAATGCAATAGGTAGTGATAATGAATTTAACTAATTTAGATTATAAAAATTTGTTCGAAATACTTAAATATACAAAAAGAGCGTATAATGATTTTCAAAAAGTATTAAATAATAATGAAAATACGTTAATTGCTAATTTATTAACAAAAATATTTGCAGAATTTGAAAAACAATATAATGATATTTATAAATTATTTGAAAAAAATGAAAAAGCAAAAGAAATGCTTGTATTGGATAACTGTTGCAATAATTGCCATAACAAATTATTAGTTAGTGATAATATTGATTATACATATCAATGTGAACAATGTGATGAAAATTTTTATGATTTTGAAACATTTGAAGATGATAGGTGGTTTGATGACGAAGAGGAATCTATTGAATTAGATTCTTCTTTTAATGTTACTATTGATTATGATAAAAATTTAAAAACAATATGGATAGGCAGTGAAAATGGTAGTGGTGCTAAATATCATTGTAATAATATTAGAGACTTAATTAACAATATAGAAAAATATTTTTTTAATAACTATTTAAATAATGAAAAAGAAAAGGATGGTGAGATAACTTATGATTAATGATTATAATGACTATTTGAAAGATAATTTAGGAATAATTAAATTTATATATGATAATGATTTAATAAATGAATTGGAAGCAGGAATAGTTGAAGCAAATAATATAGTTAATAGAGAAGGGAAACAATTTAGACACTCTTATTATTTTTCTAAAATATATGATATATTGAACAATAATAATTTAGACAAGTTAAAAACTTCTAGTATAGTTAATTTAGTAGAAAATTCTTTTAATAAAACAATAAGAGAATTAGTAGATGATTATAAATTATATATAAATGAGGTTCAACTATGAGTCCTATAGTTAATTATGAAGGAAAAAATTTATATTTAAGAGCTGCAAAATATCTTAATAATGATAGATTATGCCTTCAATTGATATTAGAAAATGGTGATTTATGGGATGATTTAACAATAAATTTACCAGATTTGGAATTAGAAGAAAATACGATATTTATTAATTCTAATATTCCAACTGATTTAAAAGATAAATTATTTGAAACAGGTGTCTTTATAAACATGTTTTCAACTCAACAATATAATATGGGAAGGTATGATGTTGCATATGTAAATATGAGTTTATTAAAAGAATATCTAAACTATTATGAAATTGAAATATGGGAAACAGAAGAAGATAGAGATCAAGGATATGGTTTTATTTATGATGAATCATTTAATGATTTAGATGATGCAATAGAAAAAGCTAAAAAAATATATAAAAAAAATAATTATGCAAGCATTGAAGTTTTAAACAATAATAATGAGGTATTCTTTTTTAAAGATAATGAAACAGAAGAATATTTTTTTAATAATGATAAAGTTGTCAAAGTTGATGCTGTAGTAGTTGATGAATATATTGATAATTGGATAGATAAAAAAGAACTTCCAATAAAAGAAAGAAAAATATATTGCGAGATGATAGTAGGTGGTTATCTTGCAGTTGATAATTCAAATGATGAGTGTTATGTAGAAGAATTTGAAACTGAAAAAGAAGCTCAAATGTGGTTATTTGGAAAAGAAAAAGAAAACGAGGTGATAAATGAAATATAGTGGAACAATAAAAAAATTAGATCATATTGTTGTGTCAGATCCAAGTTATGATAAAAAAGTAAATTGTCGTTATGAATATGAAAATATTAATGGAAAAGATTGGTTAGTTGATTTGGATATTAATATAAGAAATGTTTATTATAATCAAAAGTATGTAGGAAAAACTATAAATTATTTACTTACTTTAAGAAAAGATAAAGCAGTATCAGATTTTGATGAATTTGGTAAAATTATAAAACTTCATGATATTAGATTTAAAGAATTTGATATAGGATGCGACACAGCATGTGTTGCTTTTGGAATAAATGATAATGCAAAAGAAATATTAAATTCTAAAGATGTGTGGCAACCATCTTGTGCTCTTAAAACAGGCGGTGATGGTATGGTAGCAACAGTTGTTCAAGGTAAAAATAGAAAAGAATTATTATATTTTCAATTAAGAGGAGAATTTGACGAAGATTTTATAAATGACGAAGAATTATTAAATTACTTAGTTAATCAATTTGAAATTAAAGAACTAGTAAAAAAAGAGATAACTACAGATGTTGAAAAAGAGGAAATTAATTTATGAAAAATTATTTAAATAGAATAGAAGATGAAAATGGTAATATAATAATTAAATTTGTTAAAATGGGAATGGATATTGATAACAATACTAATCATAGAATAAGAGGTATTGTTCCAACTGATGATGGTAAGTATCTATTTATTGAAATAACAAGAGGTCATAGATTTAAAAAATCCTATTTTGATAATTTAACTAAGAATGAATATGAAGAAAGATTTCCTTACGAAGATTACTTGTTTTGTGAATCATGTTTTAGAGTTGATATTCCATTAGATTATTATGAAAATTATTCTAAAGAATTTAATAAGTTTGATAGACATGCTTTTTATAAAATAAATCATAGTAAGGAAGGTATAATAGAATTTTTACAAAAATTTAATAAAAATATAAAAGATATTAAATTAATTGATAAAAATTATATAGATGAATATTGTGATGAATTAGGTTTTTATAGATTATATGATGATAAATTAGAACATAAATATGAACCAGTAAAAATAATATATAAAACAGATAGAGATTTAATCTTAAATATGAAATATAGTTGTTATAATTATGACAAATCAATTTATTTTGAAAATATAAGTAGAGAAAATTTTAATAATTATAACATGGAAAATCTTTATAGACAGTTTGGAAAGCAACAAATAGATAATTTGTTTGACAACTATTATAAAGAATTAGAAGGATTTAAGGAAAAAGTAAATTCAAAAAATGAAGAAGAGTATAGAGAATGCTTAAAAGAAAAAAATGATGACGAGTTAACAATATAGAAAGGAAGAATAAATGAGTTATGAAATCGTAAGAAATATTAGTCGTAGAAAAGATGGAAGAATATTCATTACAAGTGCATCTAATAATGTTTGGCCTAAACATTATTCAAGATGGGAATATATGCCTGATAAGTCATATAGTGAAAAAGAAATAAAAAATAAAGAATTATATTTATTTCGAGGAATAATCGGTGGAAGCTATCAATTGAGTGGAAGCGTAAATGAAAATTGGAAATATGCAGGAAATAAATTTTATGAATATTGTAGGGAGAATAATATAAGTACGTCAGAACTATGGGAATTACCTTATAAAAACGAAGGTAATATAGAATTACTTAAACCATATTATGAAGTTTTTAAAAAATTTTTAGAAGAAAAGAAAGAGGGTAAGTATTATTTAAATTCTTCAGTTGGAGTTATATCAAAAGTAAATGAAAAAGGTTTTTCTTATGTTCCTTTTACTACCACTCCAGAAAAATATTGTAAAAGTTATAAAAAAATATTTAATGATTATTGTAATATATCAATAGAAAATAGAGAAAATTACGAAGTAAAAATAAAAGAATTTGTTTTAGAAAATGAATTTGATAAATCTAATGAAAATAATGTAGAAAACGTTTTAAACGATATTTAGAGGTTGAAAAATGAATAATAAGAAATATGATCCAGAAGAAAAATTTGACATAGATTTAGATAAAGCATATAGTGTAAGTTATTTACATTATCATGGTGTAAAAACAAGATATTTAGAAGATACTAATACTTTAATCTTTTCAAGAGATGATGATGGTTATAATGATTATGAAGATTTAGATACTATAATTTATAGAAACTATAATGTTAATGAAATAAAAGATTATATAGATTTTAACTTTAAAAAAATGTTATATGATGAACTAGAACTAATATATTCTGGTTATCCAACAGAAGAACAATATAGAATTAACTTAGTTAATAATATAAAAAATACTAAATTTGAAAATATGAAGAGTGTTTGTTCAAAATTAGAATATGCTTTATCACCATATGATTTAATAAGACTTGCAAATGAATATAAAAAAGGAAATAAAAACTTTAATGATAAAGTAGAATATTTATTAACTGATTTGAATTTTCATAGTGAGTGTTCTATGTTATCTTTAAATGAATCTGATGAATTAATAGAAGAATCAAAATTTAATATAAGAAAAAATTTAGAACATTATGTGTTAGATAAATTTATAACGGAATACAAATTTAATAAAGATAGTCGAGGTTATTTAAAGGTAGATTCTAAAGAATTAGAGGATGTTTCAGAATATGATTGTAAGTATTTACAATATGAAGGATATATAGAATATTGCAATAATGGTTATTGTTTAACTGATAATTATATAAATGAATTAAATAAAGGTGAAAAGAAGTATAAATATGTTCATTGGTTAAAAATAGATTTAAATAAAAAAGAACCTCAATGCTTGAAAAATTTAAAAGAATATTATGATACACATGAATGTAATATAAAATTTTTTTATTATAATAATTCTTTTACTTCTAAATTAGTAAAACTTGAATGTGATCAAAAGTATGAAGATTTAGAATTAGATGTTAATTCAATGTCAAATGGTAGTTTGATAAAATTGAAATCTAAACCTAAAAATATAACTGCATATAGAAATGATATAGATTTTTTAAATAAATATTCAAAGGAGGAAGGATTGGTGATTTAGTAAATGAGTAAATTGTTATATGAATATCAAGCTGATTTTGAAAAAAACTTGGAGAGAGCTATTTCTAAGGTAACATATAATGAAATAACTTTAAAAGAGTTTTTAGATTTAGGATTTAATAATTCTAAATTATTAAAGAAAGACAATTCAGATTGGGAGTTTGATACAGGTTATAAAACAACAGATAGATATGCAAAAGAATATGGAACATATTTTGATAATTTAACTGATGAAATGTTAAAAGTTAAAGTTAAAGCATTTGGAGATGTTTATGAAGATTTAGATGGATATTATTGTATGGATATAGTTTGTGTAAATCCTGAAGATTATGAAATATTTAATAAAGCATTAGAGAAAGAAAAAGAAAATGAATTATCTTAAATTTGATTCAATTTCAAGTATTGAAATAATTATTTTAATCTTAATATCTTTATCAATTATTTTCATTTTATTAGAACCGCGTTTATCTAAGAAGAATTTAGTTAATAAAAATGAACATGGCTCTAGTAAGTTTGCTGATATTGATGAAATAAAGAAAAACTTTATTAAAGAAAAAGTTATCGGAAGTAATACAGTAGGTTTTCCTGTTTGGTATGAAAAGAAAAATAATAAATTTGAGTATGTATATTTAGATAATAAAAGTCCCCACTTTTTATTAATAGGTTCGACGGGAAGTGGAAAGTCAGTTACTGTTGTATTAAATGAATGTTTAATGTTTGCAACTTCTAAAGAAAAACATAGTGTTGTAGTAACAGATCCTAAGGGTGAAATATTTAAGGCAACAAGTAAAGTTTTTAATGATAATGGGTATGATGTAATTACAATTGATTTTAGAAATCCTACAAAATCTAAAAGAATTAACATTATGCAACCTATTATAGATGAATGGAAAAAGTATTGTGAATATAACAAAGCAATGCTTTTTCTTTATACTTATTTTCTAAAAATAAATAAAATCAATTTATTTAAAATAGAGGATAAAATATATTTAAACAAAATAAAAAAGAAGTATAATTTAGATGACTATTTTATAGATACTATAGATAACAATTTAAATGAAATAAAAAAAATAATGAATAATAAAAAAATGTATGATATTAAAATTGTTGAAATAGATAAAGATGATATAAAAGGATTTTTAAAAAATAAAAACAACGAAGAAATAATCAATATGATTCATTATTATCAAAATCAGAGTTCAACATATCAAGCTGAAACCAATAGAATAGTAATATCTCTTGCAGATTTGCTTTTTATTGATAAAGATGCAAAGGATCAATTCTGGATTAATAGTGCTAAACAAATGTTTATAGGAATAGTAGGTATCTTTTTAGAAGATTATGAACAAGGATTGATTTCAGAAGATAAAATTAATATATCAAGTGTTAAAAAATTTCAAAATTCTTCATTAATAAAAGAAAATTTAAATTATCTTCATAAAAATATAAATGCAAGAAAATATGGAAGTTTATCAAAAGATTATTTAGCATCAATATTATCAGCAGCGGAAAATACTTTTAAATCAATAACAGCAATCTTTGGTGAAAAAATGGCTATATTTGATGATTTAAATGTTGAAAATTTAACTAGTACAAATGAATTTAAATTTACTGATTTAGGAAGTAAACCAACAGCTTTATTTATAATTGTGCCGGATGAAGAAAAATCGTATTTTCAACTTGTAACAATTATAGTTGGAATATTAACAAAAGATTTAACTAAATTTGCCAATCTTCCAGAAAATAAAGGTAAATTGCCTGTAAAAGTAGAGTGGTTGTTGGATGAATTTGCTAACTGTCCACCGCTTAGTTCTATTGAAACCTTAGTATCTGTTGCTAGAAGTAGAGGAATGAGATTTCAATTTTTTATTCAAAGTTTTTCACAACTTGATCAAGTATATGGAAAAGAAATAGCAAATATTATTCAAGACAATGCAGCACTTGTTTATCTTAAAACTAATTCAGTTGAAACAGCAGAAAAAATTGTAAAGAAATTAGGTCGTGAAACTATTTTTACAAATTCTATGAGTAAAAGTACAGATCCAATGAAGATAGGTGCAAATAAAACAACATCATTAATGGGAAAAGATTTGCTAACAGCTACTGAAATAATTGGATTAAAATATAAAACAATTATTTTTCCAACAATAAGTAATCCAATATTTCGAGATACATATCTTTATACAGATGTATATCCTAAATATAAAAATATTACCGAGTTAGATAGAAAGACAAATGTTTTAAAAAGAATGACAAGTAATTATTATACAGTTGAAGAAATGAGAAAAAATTATGATAATATAAATGAACTTTATATTAGAGAAACAGCAAGAATGATTCAACATGATTTTCAAAAAAATATGGATAAATCTATAAACAGAATAAAAAGAAATATTGAAAAGAAAACAATAGAAACAAATATAAATATTCCAAGTTTATTATTAAAGGATTTATTATTTGATTACTCTAAAGAAGTAAAAATTACGGATAATTGTTATGTTATTGATATAGATGGATTAATAGTTGATTCAATTATTGATAAAATTGAAAGTAGAGAAATAGATGAATTTACTTTTTCTTTTATTTTTAATTTTAAAAAGGGGAAAACAAAAATTATAATGTGGGATAATACAAGGGAGAAAAAAATAATATGAGAAAATTAGGAATGATAATGCTTATGATAGGAACATCTATTATAAGTTTTTATTTTTTATATATTAAGGTTATGAATAATAATGAAAAAAAAGCAGTGGAGAATTATATTATAGATACATCGGAAGTAATTGAAAAAGAAGATATTAATGTAGAAATAAACAATAAGGAAGATGTAAATAAAACTATCGGTAAAAAAATTGAATATAAAGCTGTATTAGAAATACCAAGTATTAATTTAAAAAAAGGAGTAGTAGATTCAACCAAAAATTTTAATTCAATAAATTATGCTATTAGTGTAGATAAACATAGTAGTTATCCTGATAAATATGGTAATTTCATTTTATATGCTCATTCTGGAACAAGCAGAATTAGTTTTTTTAGAGATTTAGTAAAAGTTAATATAAATGATGAAGTTTATGTTTATTACAACGGAGTTAAATACAAATATTCTATTATAGATAAATACGATATAAAGAAATCTGGAAAGGCTAAGGTACTAGGAAGTAATAATAATAACTATATTACCTTAATAACTTGCAATCAAAGTAAAAAGGGTTACCAAATAGTTTTAACAGGTATTTTAAAAGATAAAAGTTCTTATTAGAGGCATAAAATTCAAATATTTTCTCATTATAATAGTGAGAAATATAAAATAGATAATAGATTATATAATATTCAAAAATTATTTAAAAACGTAAAAAGAAAGGAGTGATGATGTATGCGCATTTTTGTTTTAATGTCGAACAAAAAGGGGGTTAATGTTGAAAAATAGTGAAAAGAATAAAAGGAAGTATAACATTAACTATTTATATAAAGTAAATAATGAAGGAAAGGATTTTGATAGAATTTTAGAATCTTTATTTAAAAAATATTTAATAAATTATGAGAAGTAAAAATGTAAATTAATGGAAGTTATGAGAATGGCATTGGAATTTTAACTATTGCATGTTATAATTAAGTTACCATTCTTCATAACTTTTGTTTTATTAGGAGGGTAAAACGTGAATAGAAGTTATGATGATATTAAAAATGCAGCTGATTATGGTCGTTTATCTATAGAAGATAAAGAAAAGAAAAATTTCTCTATGGAAAGTGAAAGTATTTCATCTCAAAGAGATTTAATTCATCAATATTTTGAGGTACATAATATATCTCATAATACAACAGGTTATTATGATGATGGAATAACAGGTCAAACTTTTGAACGAGAAAATTTTCAGAGAATGGTTAAGGATATTGAGAATGGTTTAATTGATTGTGTTATTACAAAAGATTTATCAAGATTAGGACGTGATCACACAGAAACAGGTTTTTATATTGAGAGATTTTTTCCAGAACATGGAGTTAGATATATATCCATTAATGACAATTGGGATTCTAAATATAATTCAATTGATGAAATATTATGGAAATTAGCATATAATGATGTTTATTGTGCAGATATTTCTAAAAAAATAAGATCAAAATTAAATACCAATAAAGCAATGGGTAAATGGATGGCTTCGTTTGCACCATATGGCTATATTAAAGATCCTACTGATAAACATAATTTACTTCCAGATCCTAAAACAGCACCGATTGTTAAAGAATGCTTTGAACTTGCATATTCTGGTTTGGGAACGTGTGCAATTGCAAAAAAGTTTACTGAAGCTGGATATGTTACACCTGGTGAGAATTGTGGTAGATATTCAAAGGTAAGAAGTAAAATTTTTAATGAGACAGGACACATTTGGACGACAGGTCATATTAGAAGAATATTATCGAATGAGATTTATATTGGAACTATGGCACAATGTAAAGTTAAAAAGGCAAGCTATAAATCAAATAAATTGGTAAAAAATGAACGAGAAAATTGGATTGTTGTTGAGAATGTTGTAGAACCTTTAGTTGATAAAGAAGTATTTGATGAAATTCAAAAAAAATTAGAGATGACTTCTAATAAATATGCTAGATTACCGGGTGAAGGATGTTTGTTGTCAAAATTATTAATATGTAAGGATTGTGGTCATAGAATTTCAGTATCATGGAAAAGTTCAAAATATCATGAAAGAGGAAAAGCTGGAGTATGTAATTACTATAAAAAATATAGTAAGTATAAAGTTTGTTCACCACATTATATTGATTATGATGAGTTAGAAGAACAAGTTTTAGATTATGTAAAGCAAATAGTAAAAACCAGATTAAAAATTCTTGATACTCCAAAACTAATAAGAGAAAATTATAAAAATATACAAAATCTTATTCAAGACCAAGAAAAAATTAATGAAGGTTATAGAAAAGATTTGGAAAAAGCAGAAAATGTTATTTTGAAAATATACGAAGATAAATTAAATGAAATAATATCTGAATCAATATTTAAAACTTTATCTCAAAAAAAAGAAACTGAAGTATCTGAATTAAAAAGTAAAATAGCAAATGTAGAATCAAAAATATGTGAGTTGAAATCTCAACTTGATAATAATCAGCAAAATATAAATAAAGAAAAAGCAATAATAAAAAAATTTTTAAATTCGACAATTATTACTCAAGACACCTTGAGTTTAATAATAGATAAAATATATGTCGGAGAAAATGATCAAATTGATGTATCATTTTCTATTAATCAACTTAATGATATAAAAATATAAATTTTGATAAAAAAAGAACTTCGCCAAAGAGCATTTTCACATTCAATCACGGATAGTAAAACAAATATTAAATTTGAGATAAAAAATGGTAAAATATTTAAAGCAGATGTATCATCGATTGATAAAAGTGTAGATGGAAGAACTGGTGAAAAGAATGCTAAATTTTATTTTGAAACAGAATATGGAACAATTACAAAAAATTTAGAAACAGGAATATATGGTATATATCAAAAAGATTATAATAAAAAAGATACTATAGAAGTAGGTAATATTGATGAAATAGAATTAAGTGATGCATATATTAGAACAACTCTTGATGATAATAAAGTAGAAAACTTTAAAATAGAAATCTTAAGTGTTGATAAAGAAAGTTCTACTAAAAATATTTTGTTTCAAATAACAGATAATAATTTATTAAATAAAACTGGTGGAATAGTTAAAGGTATGAGTGGTTCTCCAATTATTCAAAATAATAAGATAATAGGTGCAGTTACCCATTCAGTTATAAGTGATAATACAAAAGGATATGGTATTAGTATAATTAAAATGTTAGAAAGTATAGAATAGGAAATATTTTCCTATTTTTTTTAATAAAGTAGTTGAAATATCTAGAATATATGATATAATTATTACAAATGAGTGGGAGAAATCCTGCTCTTTAATTTAATAGGAGGAGTATGGAAGATAAAGTTAAGGAATTATTAAAAGGAACTTTAGATGAATTAGAAATGGTTGTTGATTCTGTTTATTTAGAAAAAGAGAATAATAATTTATTTTTAAGAATATGTCTTGATAGTGATAATACATTAGATTTAGATAGTATTGTTAAAGCTACTAAAATAATTGATCCAATTATTGATAAAGCAGACTTAATAGAAGAACAATATGTTTTAGAAGTATATGGAAAAAGTAAAGAGGAGGATAAAAATGAAAAAGAAAGAAAAAGTTGAAGAAATTGATAAAGCAGCAGAATTTTTAAAAGCAGTTGATGGAATTGTTAAAGAAAAAAATATTGATAAAGAAATAGTTTTTGAAGCAATGGAGACAGCTTTAACTACAGCATTTAAAAAGAATTATGGAAAAAGTAATAGTAAAGTATTAATTAATCGTGATACAGGAGAAATTAAAGTATATTCATATATTACCGTTGTTCCAGATGTAATTGAAGAAACTGATGAAGAAGGAAATGTTACAACTAGAGAAATTAATAAAGATATAGAGATTAGTATAACTGATGCTAAAAAGATTAATAAAACCTTAGAAATAGGAGATACTATTGATACTGAGATAGCTCCTAAAGAAGATTTTTCAAGAGTTGCAACATCAACTGCTAAACAAGTAGTTATTCAAAAAATAAGAGAAGCTGAAAGAAGTAGTATTTTAAATGAATTTGAAGGTAAAGAAGGAGAATTACTTCTTGGAACAGTTGCTCTTGAAGATACAGATAACTATTTTATTGATTTAGGAAGAAGTAATGGAATACTTCCAAAAAGAGAAATTATTCCTGGAGAAAAAATTGAAATGGGAAGTACTATTAAAGTATATGTAACAAAAATTGATAATTCAGGACGTAATCTAGTTATTAAATTAAGTAGAACACATTATGGATTTGTTAAAAGATTATTTGAACTAGAAATACCAGAGTTTACTGATGGAAGTATTTTAATGTATGGAGTTGCAAGAGAAGCAGGTGTTAGAAGTAAAGTAGCTGTTTACTCTGAAAATCCTAATGTAGATGCAATTGGTTCTTGTATAGGTGGAAAAGGAACAAGAATAGCAAATATTATTAAAGAATTAAAAGGAGAAAAAATAGATTTAATTAAATATGATCAAGATCCTAAAATATTTATAGAAAATGCTTTATCTCCAGCTAAAAACTTAACTGTACTAGTTACAGATCCTAAGAAAAATGAAGCAATAGTCTTTGCAGATAAAGAAAACTTTTCACTTGCAATTGGTAAAAAAGGTATAAATGCTAAACTTGCAAGTCGTTTAACGAAATTTAAACTTGATATTAAAACAGAGGAAGAAGCAAAAGAATTTGGAATAAAAATGGGGTAATATATGAAAGTTAGAAAAATACCTGAAAGAACATGTGTTGTAACAAGAGAAAAATTTCCGAAAATGGAATTATTAAGAATAATTAGAACTCCAGAAGGAAATGTTGAAATTGATTTAACAGGTAAAAAAAATGGAAGAGGAGCATATATTAAAAAAGATTTAAATGTTTTAGAACTTGCTAAAAAAAATAAAGCATTAGATAGACATTTAGAAGTAAATATTCCAGATAGTATATATGATGAAATTAAAGAAATTATAGAAAAATAATAGAAAGGTGTGATGTTATGAGTATTTTAGAGTATGCATTAGATGTTAATAAAGAAGTATCAGAAATTATTAGTTTATGTGAAAGTTTAGATATTAATAAAACTAATGAAGAAGATATATTAACAGAAGAAGAAATAATTCTTTTAGATAATGAAATAGACTCTTTAAAAGAAAATGAGAATCCTGATTATGAAATTGATGAAGAATTAGAAAGTAAAGTAGATAATCTAGTAAGTAAAATGGATATGGATTTAGATGAAGTATCATCTAAAAAAGAAAAAGTTAAGAGTAAAGTAGAAAATAAAAATGATGCTAAAATTAAATTTCAAAAAGGAAGAAAAGAAATTTATAAACATCGTGAAAAACTACAAGATAACACGAGTGATGATGATGTAATAGTCTTTCATGAAAATATGACTCCAGCATCACTTGCTAGTACTTTAAATGTATCTGGTTCAGAGATAGTAAAAAAACTATTTAATTTAGGAATAATGGCTAATTTAAATCAAACATTAAATTTTGATACAGTAGAATTAGTATTATTAGATTATAAAAAGAAATTAAAGAAAGAAGAAAGTGTTGATAAATCTAACTTTGAAAAATATGAAATAATTGATAGAGAAGAAGATTTAGAACCACGTCCTCCGGTAATTACTATCATGGGACATGTTGATCATGGTAAAACAACATTACTTGATTATATAAGGAGTACAAGTGTTGCCAGTGGTGAAGCAGGAGGAATTACTCAAGCAATTGGAGCATATCAAGTAGAAGTAGATGGAAAGAAAGTAACATTTATAGATACTCCAGGACATGAAGCATTCACCGAAATGAGATCAAGGGGTGCCAGTGTTACAGATATCGTTGTCATAATAGTTGCTGCAAATGATGGAGTAATGCCTCAAACTAAAGAAGCAATTGATCATGCCAAAGCCGCAGGAGTTCCAATTGTAGTTGCTGTTAATAAAATTGATTTACCAGAATCGAATATTGATAGAGTATTAACAGAGTTAACTGAATATGGATTAGTTCCTGAAAAATTCGGTGGAGATATTATAACTTGTAATATATCAGCAAAAACTGGTGAAGGAGTAAAAGAATTACTTGAAACTTTATTATTAGTTGCTGAAATGAAAGAATTAAAAGCTAATCCAAATAGATATGCAACCGGAACAGTTCTTGAAGCAAGAAGTGATCAAAAAGTTGGAAGCATTGCAACATTACTTGTTCAAAGTGGTACTTTAAGATTAGGAGACCCAGTTGTTATAGGAACTAATTATGGAAAAATAAGAACTTTAAAAGATGATAAAGGAAATAATATAACATCAGCTTTACCATCTACACCAGTAGAAATAACAGGTATTACAGAACTTCCTAAAGCTGGAGATAAATTCATGGCTTTTGAAACCGAAAAAGAAGCAAGAGCAATTTCTCTTGAAAGAGAAACAAGAAGTCGTGGTGCCGATACTAATAAAGCTGGAATGAGTTTAGATGATTTATTTAGTATGGTAGAAGCTGGAGAAAAAGAAATTAATGTTGTTTTAAAAACCGATGTTAAAGGATCAGAAGAAGCTGTAAAACAAAGTTTATCTAAAATAAATATTGATGATGTTTGGGTTCACGTAATTAGAAGTGGTGTTGGAGCTATAACTGAAAGTGATATTATTTTAGCAGATGCTTCAAATGCAATTATTATTGGATTTAATGTAAGACCAAATAGTAAAATAATGGACTTTGCTAAAGAAAAACAAGTTGATATTAGACTATATAATATTATTTATAAAGTAGTTGAAGATATGGAAGATGCTATTAAAGGAATGCTTGATCCTGAATATGAAGAAGTTATAACAGGTGAAGCCGAAATTAGACAAATATTTAAATTCTCAAAAATTGGTAATATTGCAGGTAGTCATGTAACCAAAGGTGTTATTAAAAATCAAAGTGAAGCAAGAGTTGTTCGTGATGGCGTAATTGTTTATTCTGGAAAAATCGGTTCACTTCAAAGAGAAAAAGATAGTGTCAAAGAAGTTAAAAGTGGATATGACTGTGGAATTACAGTTGAAAATTTCCAAGACTATAAAATTGGCGACATTATCGAAACTTATGAGAATGTTGAGGTAAAGAAATAATGGAATCAGTTAAACTTGAAAGATATAATAATGCTTTCATGGAACAATTAAATATTATCTTTGGAACCGAAATTAAAAATCCTATATTAAAACAAGTAGTTGTAAATGCTGTAAAAATTACTAATGATTTAAGTTTTGCTAAAGTATATTTTACTTGTTTTAATGAAGATAGAGAATTAGTCTTAAAAGAATTAAAAACAAGTGCAGGTTTTTTAAGACATGAATTATCTGAAAGAATTGATATTAGACATACACCAGAACTAACATTTTTATATGATGAATCTTTAGAATATGCCAAAAAAATAGAAGATAAAATAAAAGAAATTCATGAAAAATAATAAGAGTTATTTCGTTAAAGAGAAATAACTCTTTTATAAATCTATTCCGAAAAAAACAAAAAAACATGACTTTTCGGAATAGAATTTATCTTGGATAAAAAAGTTATTTCGTCAAGACGAAATAACTTGACAAACAATAAAAAAAGAAATATAATGTAATAGGTGATGATTTTATGTTAAAAAGAAAAGTATATTTATCTAGAATTAAAGGCTTTTATGATAGTGACTTAGTTAAGATATTAGTTGGAATTAGAAGATGTGGTAAATCCGTTATTATAAATCAAATAATTGATGAAATAAAAAAAAATAAAGTAGATAACTCTCATATTATTTATATTAATTTTGAATATATTGAATATGAAGATTTAACTGATTATAAAAAATTAAATACGTATGTTAAAGATAAAATAATTGATAAAAAAATTTATTATTTATTTTTAGATGAAGTTCAACTTGTTGATAAATTTGAAGTAGTTGTTAACTCTCTTCGAGCATCTATAAAAAATCTTAGTATATTTATAACTGGCTCCAATTCAAAATTACTTTCTAATGAGTTATCATCTATTTTATCTGGAAGATATGTTTTATTTAATATTAATCCTTTGTCTTATAAAGAATTTGTTGATTATACTAAAAAAGATGGTAAAAATGAAAAAACTTTTTGGGATTATGCTAAATGGGGTGGACTTCCAAATAGATGTGATTTTAATAATGAAAATGATATTAAAAATTATTTATTAAGTGTATATGATTCTATAATTTTAAGAGATGTTGTTCAAAGATTAGGTATAAAAGATGTTTCTTTATTTAATTTATTGTTAGAATATATTATGGATACCATGGGAAGAGAATTTAGTGCTGAAAATATTGTTAAATTTTTAAAAAGTGAAAAAAGAGAAATATCTACAGAAACTTTATATAATTATTTAGATGCTTTATGTAATGCTTTAATAATTAGAAAAATTAACAGATATGATGTTCATGGTAAAATGGTATTAAAAACTTTAAATAAATATTATATGACGGATTTAGGAATAGGAAGTATTAAACATAATAACCCTAATTTCGATGATGCATATTTGTTAGAAAATATTGTGCTTAATGAATTAATTTATCGTGGATATGAAGTATATATTGGTAAAACTAAAAAAGGCGAAATAGATTTTTATGCTGAAAGATTTAACGAAAGAATATATGTTCAAGTATGTGCAAGTTTAAAAAACGAAGATACATATGAAAGAGAATTTGGAGCATATAAAGTTATAGATGATAATTATCCTAAATATGTTTTATCATTAGATAAGAAAGATTATTCCAAGAATGGAATAATACATAAAAATATAATTGATTGGTTGTTAGAAAATAAATAAAATGAATAAAAAAAATCATTCTTCTCATTATAAATGAGGAGAGTGATTTTATTTGGCAAAAAATAAAGTTGAAATAAGTGGATTAAATACTAATGAAATAGTAGTTCTTTCAAGTGATGAAACAAATGAATTATTTAAAAGATTAAAGCAAGGTGATTTAAGTGCTAAAGAAAGACTTGTAAATGGTAATTTAAAATTAGTATTATCTATTCTAAAAAAATATGTAAATAAAACAGATAATTTAGATGATTTATTTCAAATAGGAGTAATTGGCTTAATTAAAGCAATTGATAACTTTAATGTTGATTTAGGATTAAAATTATCAACTTATGCTATTCCAATGATAAGTGGAGAAATAAGAAGATATTTAAGAGATAATCAATTACTTAGAGTATCACGTAGTATGAAAGATTTAGCATATAAAGCTATCATGTTAAGAGATGAATTAACTAATACTTTAGGATATGTTCCAAGTTACGAAATAATTGCAAATAAATTAGGAGTATCTGAAATTGATGTTTTAACTAGTATAGAAGCAATGTCAGATCCAATTAGTATATTTGAACCAATTTATAATGATGGAGGCGATACTATTTATTTATATGAACAATTAGAAGATACTAAAAACAATAATGATTTAGAAACAACAATTGCTTTAAAAAAAGCTATAAATGATCTAACTTTAAGAGAAAAAAATATTTTAGATAAAAGATATGTAATTGGAAAAACCCAAATGGAAATAGCAGATGAACTTGGAATAAGTCAAGCTCAAGTATCAAGACTTGAAAAAAATGCTATTAAAACATTAAAAAAGACATTGAAATAATTGTCTTTTTTTTAAATTTATTATAAAATATATGTATAGAGGTGATATGTATGTATAATAATAAGATATTAACCCAAGAAGAAATAAAAAAATCGATAAAAGAAATTATTAATCAAGATGATTATTATAAAATTTCGAAAGTTATATTATTTGGTTCATATGCAAGAGGAGAAGCTGAATCTAATAGTGATATCGATTTAGTAGTTTACGACTCTCCGTTATTTAAAGGAATGAAAATATATAGTTTTATTGGTGATTTAAAAGAAAAATTACATAAAGATATAGATTTATTTGTTGATAGAAATATTGTTAAAAATTCAGTTTTTTATAAAAATATAGAAAGTGATGGTGTTGTTATATATGAATAAATTTACAAATAATGATAAAGAAATTATTATTAAATCATTATGTCATTTATATGTTGTGAGTAAATTAAATGAAAATAATAATAATTATGATGAATTTATGAATGATAAAGTAAAATTAGATTCTTCTATCTTCCATTTAACTCAAGTAGGAGAATTATGTACTAAATATACAAGTGAATTTAGAGAAAGTCATTCTAATGTAAATTTTAGAGATATTATAGGACTTAGAAATGTAATGGTTCATGGATATGGGACATTGCATTATGACGATATTTTTTCAATTATTACAGATGATGTTCCTCAGTTAATGAATGAATATAAAAAAATATTAAAAAATGATTATAATATTCTTGAAGTGGACTCTTATTTAAATAATTATTATAATACAAGAAAATTTGATTCTGTAGAAAATTAAATTAGGTGATTTTATGAATACCTTATTTGATGTAAATGATGTAGATTTTAAACCATTAGCAGATAAAATGCGACCTACTAATTTAGATGAATTTTATGGTCAAATAGATATAGTTGGAAAAAATTCTCCAATAAAAAAAATGATTGAAACAGATCAAATAACTTCTTTAATATTTTGGGGACCACCGGGAGTAGGTAAAACAACACTAGCTAAAATAATTGCTAAAGAAACTAAATCAGCTTTTTATGAATTATCAGCCGTTACTTCTGGAATAAAAGAAATTAAAGAAATAATAGAAACATCTAAATTAAATAAAATGAATAATGTAAAAACGATTTTATTTGTAGATGAAATACATCGTTTTAATAAAATACAACAAGATGCTTTTTTACCATATGTTGAAAGTGGAGATATTATTCTAATGGGAGCAACTACAGAAAATCCATCTTTTTCAGTTAATTCAGCATTACTTTCAAGGTGTAAAGTATATGTTTTAAAATCATTAGATGATAAAGATATAATTAAAATATTAAAAAATGCTATAGATAAGTATTATCCATTTAAAAAAATAGATGATGATTGTTTAAAAAGAATTGTGAATATTTCATCAGGAGATGCTAGGATGGCTCTTAATACTTTAGAAAATGTTATGAATTTAAAATCTAATAAAAAGAAAATAACAATGGATGATTTAAATTCAATTTTACAAAGTAAAACATTTTTATATGATAAAAATGGAGAAGAACATTATAACTTAATATCAGCCTTACATAAATCAATGAGAAATTCAGATCCTGATGCTGCTTTATATTATTTAGCAAGAATGCTTGAAAGTGGAGAAGATCCAAGATATGTAGCAAGAAGACTTGTTAGGTTTGCATCAGAAGATATTGGTCTTGCTAATGCAAATGCCCTTACTCAAGCCATAAATGCTTATCAAGCAGTAACTTTTATTGGAATGCCTGAATGTAATGTTAATTTAGCTCAAGCAGTAGTATATTTAAGTGTATCTCCTAAATCAAATGCTTTAGAAGTAGGTTATATGAAAGCAAGAGATGATGCAATCGAAACTTCTAATTTAAAAGTTCCTTTGCATTTAAGAAATGCTGTTACTAAATTAGATTCAGATTTAGGATATGGAAAAGGATATAAATATGCTCATGACTATGAAGGATCAATTACTAATATGGAATGCCTTCCAGAACCTTTAAAAAATAAAGTTTATTATGAACCAACAAATAATGGAAATGAAAAAAATGTTAAAGAAGCTTTAAAAAGAATCCATGATAAAAAAAATGAGGCATAATGTGAACAAAAATGATTTTTTTAACAAAATAGAAAAAATAGTTGATAATAATTATCAACAGAGTATAATATATGGAATAGAATTTAATTCTTTAAAATTAAATAATAATTTAATAAACAATGAAACAATTATTAGAACTTTATGTGCTTGTTTTGCAGGATTATTTGATGTAATAAATAATAATATAAATAATATTTCTTATATATTAAATGAAAATCCATATCTTGCTAATTTAAGTATTAGATATACATACTTAAAAGTATCTATTTTAAATAATGAAGAATTAGATTTAAATGATAAATTATTATTAACATCTATACTTGATTTAATAAGTGTATATATTTATATGAATAAAGATACATTTGATACTAAAGAACAATATTTAAATATTTGTTTATTCCATATAAAAGAAAATATAAATATTTATAAACAATATTTTAAAGACAATAATGTATTTGATATTGAATCATCATTAGGATTAATTTCAACAGATGGATTCCTTCAAGAATTTATAGTTATAGGAGAAATAGTAAAAAGTATCTATGAAAAAGATAATATAAAAAAATATGTAAAATGATATGTAAAGTAAAAAAAATATTTCTAAAAATATTGAAATATTTTTTTTTATATGATATTCTCTAAATATAGAAAGGTAGGAAAGAAAATGAATGATATTAAAAAGAACAATATCAAGAAAATAATTCTAGGATCATTCCTAGGTATATTAATAGGAAGTTTAATAGGAACAACCTATGCAATGTTTACATATGAAAGAGGAGGAACAACAAATAGTAAATTAATAGCAGGTGATATCTACATGAAGTATAAAGATACAAATAGAGAAATAAATTTATCAAATGCTATGCCAAGTACAACGTATGAAGGAGGAGATTATTTCGAATTTGAAATAACCGGAAAGAATACCTCAAATAAAACAATTTACTATGAATTATTACTAAATCATGGAGGATTACCAACAAGTGGAACATATACTGAAACAAATAGAATAGCAGATGAATTTTTAAGATTTAGATTAGTAGAAGTAACAGGAACAACAGAGGGTAATGATTTATTAACAACAACTCAATATTACGATATAGATAATGAAAGAATCTATGTAGGAACAATACCAGGAGGAGGAGCAAGTGCGGAAGAATCAACAACAAAATATAGATTATATTGTTGGATAGATAATAGTTTAGGAATAGGAGTAGATTATACCCAAGAAGAATGGAATAATTTATTTGCAAGTATAGGAGTAAATGTAAATGGAGATTTTACAGTAAAAACATTACCAACAAGAACTTTAATAACATATAACGCAAATGGAGGAAAAGTATTACCAAGTAAAAAAGAAATAAAAAGTGGAGAAACAACATATGGAACATTAGCAGAACCAACAAAAGATGGATATGTGTTTGATGGATGGTATAGTGATTCAGAATTAACCACAAAAGTAGAATCAACAACAGCAATAAGTGGAACATTACCAACAACATTGTATGCAAAATGGAATGCAGCAGTTGTAGGTATAGCATCATGTCCAAATTGTGAATATATGTATACAACAAAGACTTATAATTATGGAGCAAGTGGAACTGATAGAAGTGATATAACAGAAACATTATCAAGTAATTACGAAGATGTAATAACCGAAGCAAGAAAATATTTCTTAGGAGTAAAATTTGAAAATAATAAAATAAGCAGGGCCTATGCATGTGGAATAGAAAACGGAACCCCATTTTGTATAGAAGGATATACGGACGGAAGTAAACAAGGAGCAAATATAGGAGTGTTAACACCAATCTTTGGAAATGGATGTTCAGGAAGTGAGGGTTCTGACTTCTACTGCGATGGCTCTTTGGTCGCGGACGCGCTTTCGGGTGGCAGCGTGCGTGTGCTCTCTGGAAGTAGCCGCTGCAATGTGGGCAACGATGGCTACTTGCGCTGCTTCTAGTGGTAGTCCCGCCAGTCAATCTTTGAATCTTGAATCAGCAAATTGGGTACAATTTGTATGAGGAGATGCAAAAGCATCGACGATAGGTGCCGAACGAGGGACGAAGTGTAGGCACAATCTGTTGACATATAAATTGTAATTTTAAGTATATATATTTAATAAAATAAAAAGAGATTAAAAGTAAATATAACTTTTATTCTCTTTTTCTATATTTCTTATTTGAGTTGTTATTCTTAGTTTTCTTAAAGCATTTCTTTCTGCTTCTCTAACTCTAGAACCAGATACTTTTAATATTTTTCCTACTTCATCACTTGTTCTATAAATATTTTCTTCATCAAATCCATATCTATACCATAATACTTTTAATTCAACTTTTGTTAAAGAGGTTTTTATTTCACCTGTAAATATTTTAGAAATTGTTTCATAATATATTTTATTTATTAAGTCAGATTCAAATTCATCTTTATCTGATGTAACACAATCTATTGTATAATTTAAATCATTACCATCTTCTGTTACTTTTTCTTTATCTAAAGAAAAAACTGCTTTTGTATATAACCTAATTGATGTTATATCTTCTAATTTTAAATTCTTATATTTATTTGATTTTTTTAATTCATTTAATATTTCTAAATCAGTTATATCTTCTTTTTGTAAAGTTTTCATTAATTCTTCTTCTATTTTTTGAATTTTAGACTTTAAATAATATATGTTTCTACCAATTGATAATTGACTAGCATGTTTAGGTAAATATCTTTTTATATATCCAATTATACATTTTGTTGCATATGTAGAAAATACAGCATTATTATCAAATTCATAATTATCTATGGCATACATTAATCCTAGTATTCCATATCCAATAAAATCATCTTTTTCAATATTATGAATTATATAGTGATTAACAATATTTGTAACTAAATTATAATTAGTTAAAATCATTACATCTCTTGCTTTAGTATCACCTTTTTTTATTTCTTTAATAAAATCATTTTGTAAAGATGTTGGTAAATGTAAAATATCTTTATTATTTATTAATTTATTTTCTTTAAAATAATTTTTTATTTCATTAATGTTATTAATTGAATATGTCTTACAAACTTCAATTAAAGATTTTGATGATATTGTTTCTTGATTTTTAATTAAAGAATTCTCAATTAATTTTATAATATTATTCATACTATCCCCTCAAATTTATGTATATTATATATCTTTTATTATTAAAAATCAACATATTTATAAATATTATTCATATACTTAACTGGTGATAATATGAAGAAAAGAAAATATATTATTTCTTTTATAATTATCTTTTTGTTTTTATTTACATATTTTATTAGTTATAAAGTAACAATTAATAAATTACCTGATAATATATTATCTTTTCTTATATTTAAATATCAAGGTAATAAAAAAATAAATAATATAGATATGGTG
>CAMVLU010000010.1 GCA_947168405.1 uncultured Clostridia bacterium | reverse complement strand
TTAATTCTTTTAAATAATTTAAATCAATTATTATAGTATTTTTATTTATTATATATTTTGTTTTCATATATTAATTATGTAAATTAAAGTAAAATATATTCAAATTTATTGAAATTTTAATTTTTATGTTTTATAATATCAAAGGTTTTTAGGAGGTAATTATGGATAACAAAGATAATAATATAACAGTTTATGAAAGAATAACTATATTAATTCCTAAAGTAAAAGAATTAGAAAATCAAGAAATAAAAAAAAATTTAACATTTAAACTAAGAAAAGCAATGGATGATATTAAAGAATTAAAAATTAAGTATGATAAATTACAATCAAATGTTGATAGTTCATTCTTTCAAGAAAAAGAAAAAGTTGAATTAATTGTTTCATCTATTTTAGATGAAATAGAAAATGTATTAAAACTTACAGATTCAAATAATATAGAAGAGGAACCTAAATTAATTAGATAGTATATATGCATGCATATATACTTTTATTTTATTATATGATATAATATAAATATTGAAAGGAGTATTTATGGAATACGTAGTTATAATAGGTGTAGTTTTATTTATTATATTGATTTCAATTAAACAAATTGATCAATATGAAAGAGGAGTCAAATTTACTTTAGGAAAGTATAGCAAAATGATGGGTCCAGGATGGAATTTAGTATTACCAATTTTTCAATCATATAAGAAAGTTGATATTCGTACTAAAGCAGTAGATGTTCCTGAACAAGATGCTATTACAAAAGATAATGTTTCAATTAGAATAAATGCCGTTATTTACTATAAAATATTTGATGCTAGTAAAGCAATTCTTGAAGTAGAAAACTTTTATTATGCTGTATCTCAACTTGCTCAAACAACAATGCGTAATGCTGTAGGAGAAGTTAGTTTAGATGAATTATTAAGTGAAAGAGAAAAAATATCTCAAAAAATATGTGAAATAATTGATAAAGCAACTGATCCTTGGGGAATTAAAGTTGAAAATGTTGAACTAAAAGATGTATCTCTTCCAGAAGAAATGAAAAGAGTAATTGCGCGTATTGCTGAAGCTGAACGTGAAAAAGAAGCGGTTATTACTAAAGCTAAAGGTGAAGTAGAAGCAAGTGAAAACTTAAAAATTGCTGCTGAAAATTTAGCATCAAATCCTGTAGCAGTTCATTTAAGAACACTTGAAACAATTAATGATTTAAGTAGCGATCAATCAAATACAATTGTATTTGCCTTACCTATTGATGTAATAAAATCATTTGATACTTATAATAAAAAAAATGAAAAATAAAAATATGTTCTATAACATATTTTTTTAGTGCAATTCAGGACATATTCCTGGGTATGGTTCATAAAAACAATGACTTCGATATCTTCCAGTTAATTTTTGATCATACCAATATGAAACACAAGAATTAGTTCCAGATGGAGCATAAAACCATAAAGCATTGGTTGCTGGATAATAATATTCTCCATCTACTACTCTTTTAGCAAGTTTTAATTCATTATTAGTTGGACTTGCTTGAAATAGTTGACTTTTTATTCCATTAAATCCTCCTGGATTTTGATATATAACACTATAAAGAGTTCTAGTACTTTTGAAGGTTAAGCAATTAGATATTGCTCGATTAACAACAACGTTTCCTACCATTAACATTCCAAGATTACCTTCGCCAATGGCTTCAGCTCTCATTAATCTTGCAAGTAAACTTAATTCATTTGAAGTATATTTTATAATTGGCATATGACCTCCTAAATATATTATATGAATTATAAAAAAAAGAATGAATTTATCTTGATTTAAAAAAAAAAATATGATATCCTAATAATATAATAAGGGATAGTGGTGTCTAGTGATTGATAATAGTTTGGCCAAATTATTAGATAATATAGAACCTAAAATACTTAATATTGAAGAAAATAGAGTAGAATTAAAGTCTTTGAAAAGCGTTCTGCGTACTATGGAAGAATTAATTGAAGATGCTAAAGATTCTTATCGTGAAATATTAAATTTTTATGATCAAGATTTTATTAAGCGAGCAATTATGATTAATAATTCTAATTACGATAAAATAATTCAAAAGTATGATAGTTCAAAATATTTATTGAAAACAGATGATTCTAAATTGAAAGAGTTACCTCAATATCAAGAGGCATTAACTTTTATGGATGATTTGTATAGGTATCTTTATGGTTTGTATGAATCTATTAAATTGGATTTTCAAGATAAAAAAGAAAAAATGGAATTACAAGAGTTATTGAATAAATATTATTTAATTCTAAAAAAAGATAAAATCTTTATTAGAGATGTTGATGAATTTTTAGTTTTTATTGAATTGAATAATTTAAATATAGAAGATAGAATAAATATATATAAATTAGTTATCGATTCAAATTTAAAACAATATTTAAAAACATCTGAAATTAAATTTGATAATATTATAGGAATTAATGATATAGAGAAATTAATAAGTAATAATAAAGAATTGTTAAATCAAAATTATGAAGAAACAGAAGAAGTTAATTTAAAGTTTGATGAATATTTAAAATTAGTTTCAAGAATAGATGAAAATACTATTAATAATAGAAAAATATATTTGTTTCATCAAATTAATGAAAATTATGAATCAAAACAATATGTGGAAATAATTGATTATTATAAAGAGTTCATAAAAATTAATAATATGCAAGAAGAATTTTCTAAACAAAAAATTAAGCCAAGAAGGTTGTTATTTGTTTATCAAGATAATAAATCACTAGTTAGAAAGTTTTTAGATGTTTCTAATGAAAAGTATAAAAATTGTATTTTGAAAAATTTACTTGATATAGAAAATGATGATATAGTAACTATTCCTAAAAGAAAATATGATGATGTTTATTTATACATAAAAGATGAATATGTTGTAAAAACAGTATATAGTTATCTAGATAATGGTAATGTATTAATATTTGGTGTGTTAAATAAAGATGAAAATTTGAATGATTTTGTAGAAAAATATGATTCTTTGTTTAGAAAAGCACTTAATAATGTTGAAACAATAGATATTATAGATGATGAAAGAGATTTGTTGTTAAAAAATAAAAAAATAGAAGATTTAATGTTAAATATAGATTTAGATACATTAGATATAAAAAAGGAGGATAAATATGCAAGATAAGTTGGAAAGAGTATTAAATATTAAAATTGATGCTATTAATAAAAACATTGATAATTTAAATTATTTAAATGGAGAATTGGATAAAAATAATGAAAATTTAGATTATATTAAAGAAATGATTTCTTTATTTAAAAATAATGAAATATTAAATTTTGATAAGATATTAAAGGAAGATTTTGAAAAAGTGTTACTAATGATTGATCCTAATATATCAGATATCTTTAGAAGTAAAACATGTAGTTATGAAGGTATTATCTATATAATAGAAGGAATTCGTAAATCAATTAGTCTTGAGTTAACAGAGGAGCAAACTAAAGCAATACTTTCTTTTATTGAAGGAATGAGAATGAAATCATTAAATTTGCAAGATATAATTGCAAATTTAAATGAAAGTAAGGAAAGATTACCTGAAACAGATTTGGATATACTATCTAGTTCTTTAGAAAATTATCAAGGTATTGTTAATAAATTAAATAATAACTTATATTTAATAGAAATTGATGAAATAGAAAATGCACTAGAGTTTGCTGAAATACCTATTGAAGAAAAAGCGGATATCCTTGAATATTTATTAAAGTATAATGCTAATATATATAATACTAAACAAGAAAATGAATTAGAAGAACATAGTAATATAGAAGAATCGGTAGAATTACCAGAATTCCATTATGAACCGGTTAATATAAATACTAATTTTGATATAAATAATTTAGAATCTGTGGATAATATTTCAAATAATGATTTAGATATTGATACTTCTGAACCTGAAATTAATGTAGAAGAAAAATCTAACCTTTCAGAAGTTAAAAATGAAACAATTGAAGCAGAAGAAAAAATGCCTTCTATAGAAGAAATTAAATTTAATTTAGATCAGATGTATGCAGATTTTTCTCTCAATGAAGAAGATAATGAAAAGACAAAACAACTTGATGTTGTAAATGTTGATCAATCATTACCATCATTTAATAATGTTGATTTTGAATTACCGGTTGAAGATACAAAAGAAGAACCTGTTTCTATTCCAATAGAAATCGATAAACCATTTGAAGAAATAAAAACAACAGAAGAAAATCATGAGTTAAATACTGTTGAACTTGAAGATATTATAAAAAAAATTGATGCTAAATTAAAAGAAATGGATAACGAAGAAAGGGATATTAAAGACAGTTCCAATGATTATGGAAGTGATTCAGAACAAACATTCTCAAAACCAAAAGAAAATGATTTTGTTGAAACTAATATTGATTATTCAGGTGTTTTAAATAAATATGCAATTCCAGAATTAGCAATATCTGGAAAAAGTATAGATGAAGTTGATTCTATGCTTAGTATATTAAATGATAATAAATTGTTAGATGATTTAAAAGGTAATAAAAATTTATTAAGTGAAATACTAAATAAATCTTCATTAAGTAGATTTGAAGAAATTAGTTCAATTATAAATAATGATTTATTAGTAAAGAAAAATGAGTTTGATTATGTATTAGAAATAATGATTAAAACTATGCCTATATTATTTACAAATGATGATGCATTTAATTCATTTAAAGCTAATTTAGAATTTTTTAAAGAACATAAATTAAATATTATTAATTTATTTGATAATTATCGTGAATTATTAATAATGAATAATGATGTATTAAAAGAAAATTATAAAAAAGCCGAAATGTATGGATTTGAAATAAATAATGAAAATGTTAAATATTATTTATATAATAGTCATTTACTAGAAAATATTGATTACTATTTAGAAGCAATAGGATACGAAAAAGGATTTTTAGGTAAAGAAGAAAAATTTGATGGTTTAGAATATATCAAGAAAAATCCATATAAATTAAATGAGATAAATAAAAATACATTAATGAAACTTCGTTATGCAAGTGAAAATAATAATAAGATATTTGGTAATAAACCAGGAATATTATCAGGTGAAATATCAAATCCTAAAGTTGATATTTTAACATTACCTGATGATTATAAAAATACATATTTTAATGGTGAATATAGTTTTATTGATAGAAGTGAATTAGAAAATATTAAAAAAGAAATAAGTGAATTAAAAGAATTTGATTTAACATTAGATGGAAATATTAATAAATTAGATAGTTCATATAAATATGGAGAATTAAGATATAAAATAGGAAATATTTTAATATCAAGAAATAAGACAATTCGTATATATAATTTCTTAAAAAATAAAAATATGTCATTAAAAAATGCTCTTTTAGTTGCATTAACATATAATACAGTTTTAAAATTAACTGAATATGATGAAATTAAAACTGTTGTAGAAGCAATTGTTGAAGGAGGAAATTAAAATGGAATTTTTATTAGATTTAGGTTTTAGTGAATTAGATATAGAACAAATTAACAAATGTAATTTTCCTTATATAATGGAAAATATTGTTCTTAATAAAGAAAATATTATAACAATAATTAGATATTTGTTTGAAATAGGAATTGAAAAAACAACAATTAAGGAAATTATGATGTATCAGATTAGTTTAATGTTTAAAACAAAAGAAGAAATTAAAACATCATTTGATGAATATGAATTAGATTCTGTTGTAAAATCGTTAAATTATGATGCTAATAATGTTGAATTAATCGATTTTATTTAAAAAAATATTGAAAAATTATGATAAATATAGTATAATATCAAAACAAGAAAGGAGTAACTAAATATTTTTTAAGATTAGTTACTCTTTTTCTATTTGTAAAGAAGGTATAAATGGGACATTATTTTATTAATGATGAAAATTTAAAAAGTGATATTAAAGAATATAAAATAAAAATAGAAGATTTATTGTTTAATTTTAAAACTGATAATGGAGTTTTTTCTAAAGGTGAATTAGATTTTGGAACAAAAGTCCTGATTGATACAGTTTTAAAAGAAGAAATACTTGGAAATGTTCTTGATTTAGGATGTGGATATGGAGTTATAGGAATTGTTCTTAATAAAATTAAAAATGTTTATGTAGATTTAATAGATATCAATAAAAGAGCTATTCATTTAACTAAATTAAACATTAAAGATAATGATTGTAATAATATTAATTGCTTTGAAAGTGATGGATATTTAAATATAAATAAAAAATATAATGTTATTGTTACTAATCCACCTATTCGGGTTGGAAAAGAAAAGTTATATAGTTTAATAATTGATGCTAAAGAATATTTATTAGATAATGGTAAGATTTATCTTGTTATTAGAAAAGAACAAGGTGCTAAAAGTTTTATAAATGATATGGAAAAGTATTATAATATTACTATTTTAGAGAAAAAAAAGGGTTTTTTTGTAATTTGTTTAAAATGTTATTGACTACTTTTAAAAAATGTGTTATTAATATAAATTGGCGGCGTATTAGATAAAGATAATATGTTAAGAAAAAAATTAGTGTATAGGGGTGAATTTAATGGCTTATAAGCTTATCAATTGTGGCGATTATCGCAAGAGAAGAACATTCTCAAAAATTAAACGTACGTATGAATTAAAAGACTTGCTAGAAATTCAAAAAAAGAGTTATCAATGGTTTACAGAAACAGGTATTAAAGAAGTTTTTGAAGATTTATTTCCTGTAGAGAATTTTTCAGGAACTTTATCATTAGAATTTGGTGATTATCATTTTGATGAACCAAGATTTTCTATTCGTGAATGTCGTGATCGTGAAACTACTTTCTCGGCTCCTTTAAAAGTGGATGTAAGATTATTTAATCATGAAACTGGAGAAGTAAAAGAACAAGAAATATTTTTAGGTGATATGCCTATTATGACAGACAGTGGAACTTTTATAATTAATGGTGCAGAACGTGTTATTGTTTCTCAATTAGTTAGAAGTCCTAGTGTTTATTTTAATCGTGAAATCGATAAAAATGGAAGAAATGTTATTACATCTCAAATTATACCTACACGTGGAACATGGTTAGAATTTGAAACAGATGCAAGAGATGTTTTATATGTAAGAATTGATAGAACAAGAAAAGTTCCATTAACGACACTTCTTCGTGCATTTGGTTTATCAAGTGATGAAGATATATATAAGGTATTTGGTAAAGATCCTTATATAGAAAATACGATAGCTAAAGATTCAACAAAAAATACTGATGAAGCTTTAATTGAAATATATGAAAAATTAAGACCAGGAGAACCTGCTACTTTAGATAGTTCTAAGAATCAACTTATTACAAGATTTTTTGATGAATTTAGATATGATTTAGCAAGAGTAGGTCGTTATAAATTTAATCGTAAATTAAATATATGTGATAGATTATTAAATCAAACATTAGCAGAAGATATAGTAATTGATAAAGAAGTTAAATATGCAAAAGATACAAAAATTACTAAGGATATGATTGAAGATTTAAAAGAAATCTTTAATTCTGGATATAATCTTCAAGAAGTTAAAATTAATAATGATTTAGATACACATAATAAAATACAAACTATTAAAATATATGATCCAAATAATAAGAAAAATAAACTTATTGTAATTGGAAATGATAATAATATAGAAGTTAAGAGATTAACAATATCTGATGTATATGCAAGTGTATCTTATTATTTAAATTTACTTCATGGTGTTGGTAATTTTGATGAAATTGACCATTTAGGAAACAGAAGAATTAGACAAGTAGGAGAACTTTTACAAAACCAATTTAGAATTGGTGTTGCTCGTATGGAACGTGTTATTCGTGAACGTATGACAACTCAAGAAATGGATGAAGTAACCCCTAAAACTTTAATAAATATAAGACCAGTTACTGCTGCTATGAAAGAATTTTTTGGTAGTAGTCAATTATCTCAATTTATGGATCAAACTAATCCACTTGCTGAACTTACAAACAAAAGACGTTTAAGTGCTTTAGGACCAGGTGGTTTATCAAGAGATAGAGCTGGTGTAGAAGTTCGTGACGTTAATGCATCTCACTATGGTAGAATTTGTCCTATTGAATCACCAGAAGGACAAAATATTGGACTTATTACGTCTTTAGCAAGTTATGCTAAAGTAGATGATTATGGATTTATCATGACTCCATATCGTAAAGTAGAAAATAGAAAATTGACAGATACAGTTGATTATTTAACAGCTGATGAGGAAGAAGAATTTATTATTTCTCAAGCAACAATTGATACAGATGATGATGATAGAATTATTCCTGATCAAGTTACAGCACGTTACAAAGGAGAAAATATTTTAACTAAATCAGATGATGTTGATTATGTTGATGTATCTCCTCAACAAGTAGTTGCTGTTACAACAAGTTGTATTCCATTCCTAGAACATGATGATGCAACTCGTGCATTGATGGGAGCTAACATGCAACGTCAATCAGTTCCACTTTTAAGAAGTGAAGCACCATTTATAGGAACAGGTGTAGAATCAGTTGCTGCAAAAGATTCTGGAGCAGTAATTATTTCTAAAGCTGATGGTGTTGTTGATTATGTTGATTCAAGAAAAATAGTTATTAAAAATGCTAAAGGACAAGATGTATATCATTTAGCAAACTTTGAACTTTCTAATGCTGGTACTTGTCAACATCATAGACCAATTGTAAGACATGGTGATAAGGTTAAACGTGGACAAGTTATAGCTGATGGACCAAGTACAGATAAGGGAGAACTAGCTTTAGGTAAAAACGTTGTAGTAGCTTTCATGACTTATAATGGATATAACTATGAAGATGCTGTTATCTTAAATGAAAATCTTGTTAAAGATGATGTTTATACATCACTTCATATGGAAGATTATCAAATGCAATGTCGTGATACTAAACTTGGACCTGAAGAAATTACAAGAGATATTCCAAATGTCTCTGAAGAAGCTAGAAAGAACTTAGATGAAAATGGTATTGTAATGATTGGAACTGAAGTAAAAGAAGGAGATATTCTTGTTGGAAAAGTTACTCCAAAAGGAATGGCTGAACTTACTTCCGAAGAAAAATTATTACATGCAATCTTTGGAGAAAAAACAAGAGAAGTTCGTGATACATCACTTCGTGTACCTCATGGAGGAGACGGAATTGTTCACGATGTTAAGATATATTCAAGAAAAGAAAATGATGAATTACCTGCAGGTGTTTCTAAAGTTATAAGAATTTATATAATTCAAAAACGTAAGATTCAAGTTGGAGATAAGATGTCAGGACGTCATGGTAATAAAGGTGTTATTTCATTGATTTTACCTCAAGAAGATATGCCATATTTACCAGATGGAACTCCAGTAGACATTATGCTTAACCCAATGGGTGTGCCATCTCGTATGAATATTGGACAAATACTAGAACTTCATTTAGGATATGCAGCAAAAAAATTAAATGTTCATGTTGCTACTCCAGTATTTGATGGTGCATCTTCAGAAGATGTAGCTAAGATGATGAAAGAAGCTGGAATGGATCCTGATGGTAAGACAGTTCTTTATAATGGACGTACAGGTGAACCATTTGAAAATCGTGTTGCTGTTGGTGTTATGTATATGATTAAATTACATCACATGGTTGATGATAAATTACATGCAAGATCAACTGGACCTTATAGTTTAGTTACTCAACAACCACTTGGAGGAAAAGCTCAATTTGGTGGACAAAGATTTGGAGAAATGGAAGTTTGGGCATTATATGCATATGGAGCTGCTCATACATTACAAGAAATCATGACGGTTAAGTCTGACGACATACTTGGTCGTGTAAAAGTGTATGAATCTATCGTTAAAGGACAAGATATTAATCAAGCAGGAGTTCCTGAATCATTTAGAGTATTAATGAAAGAATTCCAAGCTTTAGGACTTGACTTAAAGATTATGGATGATGAAAATCGTACTTTAGACTTAAAAGAAATTGAAGAAGAAGAATATAAAGAAGATTTTAAATTAGATATTGATGAAATCGAATTACCTAGTGATACATTACCAAATGATGATTTATCATTTGGAGATGATGATTTTGGTGATGAAGATACAGATGAATTTGAAGATGATGATTTTGATGATGAATCAGAAGATATGGATGAAGGAGGGGATTTATAATGATAGATGTTAATAAGTTTGAAGCTTTAAGAATAGGTATAGCATCCCCTGAAATGATTCGTTCATGGAGTTATGGAGAAGTAAAAAAACCTGAAACGATTAACTATCGTACTCTTCGTCCTGAACGTGATGGACTTTATTGTGAAAAAATCTTTGGACCTACTAAGGATTTTGAATGTGCATGTGGAAAATATAAACGTGTAAGATATAAAAATATTGTCTGTGATCGATGTGGAGTAGAAGTTACTAGAAGTAAAGTTAGACGTGAAAGAATGGGACATATTGAACTAGCCAGTCCAGTTAGTCATATTTGGTACTTTAAAGGAGTACCATCACGTATGGGTCTTGTTCTTGATATGTCACCTCGTGACTTAGAAGAAGTATTATATTTTGTTAGTTATGTTGTAATTGATAAAGGAATTACACCTCTAGAAAATAAACAAACTCTTTCTGAAAAAGAATATCGTGCTTATTATGAAAAATATGGCGATGGATTCAAAGTAGGAATGGGTGCTGAAGCCATTAAAGAATTATTAAAACAAGTTGATTTAGAAAAAGAAATTAAAGAAATAAAAGAAGAACTTGAAACAGCTCAAGGACAAAAGAAAATTAGATTATTAAAAAGAGTAGACGTATTAAATGCTTTTTATCAATCTGAAAATAAACCAGAATGGATGATAATGGATTGTATTCCTGTTATTCCACCTGATTTACGTCCTATGATTCAACTTGATGGTGGTCGTTTTGCAACATCAGATTTAAATGATTTATATAGACGTGTTATTAATCGTAATAATCGTTTAAAGAAATTAATTGATTTAAATGCACCTGGAATTATTATTCAAAATGAAAAACGTATGTTACAAGAAGCTGTAGATTCATTATTCGATAATGGTCGTCGTGGAAGATCAGTAACCGGAGCCGGAAATCGTCCTTTAAAATCTTTATCAAGTATGTTAAAAGGAAAACAAGGAAGATTCCGTCAAAACTTATTAGGAAAACGTGTTGACTATTCAGGTCGTTCAGTTATCGTTGTTGGACCAGATCTTAAAATGTATCAATGTGGTATTCCAAAGGATATGGCTCTTGAATTATTTAAACCACATGTTATTCATGGTTTAGTTAAAAGAAATTTAGCAACGAATATTAAAGCTGCTAAACGTTTAATAGAAAATAAAGATCCTGTTGTTTGGGATATCGTTGAAGATGTAATTAAAGAACATCCAGTAATGTTAAACCGTGCACCAACTCTTCATAGACTTGGTATTCAAGCATTTGAACCAAAACTTATTGGTGGAAAAGCTATTCGTCTTCACCCATTAGTATGTACAGCTTTCAATGCTGACTTCGATGGAGACCAAATGGCAGTTCATGTACCTTTATCAGAAGAAGCTATAGCAGAAGCTAGACTTTTAATGTTAGGTGCTAATAATATCTTACATCCAAAAGATGGAAGCCCAATAGTTACTCCATCTCAAGATATGGTTTTAGGTAATTATTACTTAACAATGGAAAAAGCTGGTTTAGAAGGAGAAGGTAGAGTATTTAAAAATTCAAATGAAGCAATCATGGCTTATGAAAGACGTGAAATAACTCTTCATACAAGAATTGCTTTACCAGTTAATTCATTTAAATATAAATTATTTACAGAAAATCAAAAAGGTAAATATTTAGTTACAACACCAGGTAAATTAATATTTAATGAAATATTACCAGATTCATTTGCTTATATAAATGAACCAACTGATGAAAATATTCAAAAGATTACTCCAAATAAGTATTTCTTAGAAAAGGGTACTGATATTAAAACAGCTATAAGTGCTATGCCTTTAGTTAAAGCATTTGCTAAAGGAACACTTGAAAGTATTATTGCTCAAACATTTAAGCGTTATAAAACTACTGAAACAAGTATGATGCTTGATAGATTAAAAGATTTAGGATTTAAATATTCTACAATTGCTGGTATTACAGTATCTGCAAGTGATGTTACAGTAAGTAAAAATAAAGAAAAAATCATTGAAGAAGCTAATAAAATGGTTTCAACAATTAATAAACAATATACAAGAGGTTTAATTACTGAAGAAGAAAGATTTAATAAAGTAATTGAAACATGGAATAATGCAAAAAATGAAGTTCAAAAAGAACTTGAAGAATATGCTAAAACAGAAGTTGATAATCCAATATTCATGATGATGAATTCTAAAGCTCGTGGTAATATTTCAAACTTTACCCAACTTGCTGGTATGCGTGGTTTGATGGCTAAACCAAATGGTGAACCAGTAGAAATTCCTGTTACATCTAACTTTATTGAAGGATTATCTGTTGCTGAATTCTTCTTATCAACTCATGGTGCTCGTAAAGGATCAGCCGATACTGCTTTAAAAACAGCTGACTCTGGTTACCTAACAAGACGTTTAGTTGATGTATCTCAAGATATAATTGTTAAAGAAGAAGATTGCGGAACAGATGCAGGAGTTGTTGTTCGTGCATTTGTAAATGATAAAAATGGTTCTATAATTGAAAAATTATACGATCGTATTATCGGAAGATATGCAAGTAAGAAAATACTTGATCCAGTTACCAAAGAAGTTATTGCTGAAAGAAATGATTTAATCACTGAAACAATTGCTGATAGAATAATAAGTGCCGGAATTGAAGAAGTAGAAATTCGTTCAATCTTAACATGTAATACTCATCATGGTGTATGTTGTAAATGTTATGGACGTAATCTTGCAACTGGTAATATAGTTGAAGTAGGAGAAGCTATCGGTGTAATGGCTGCTCAATCAATTGGAGAACCAGGAACACAGCTTACAATGCGTACATTCCATACAGGTGGAGTTGCCGGTGAAGAAGATATTACTCAAGGTCTTCCACGTGTTCAAGAATTATTTGAAGCTAGAAATCCAAAAGGAAAGGCAACAATTGCTGAAATTTCAGGAAAAGTTTCAAAAATTACTGAAGATCATGGTAAATTTAAAATTAGTATTAAGAATGATTTAGAAACAAAAGATCATGTTACTAACTATGGAGCTAAACTTCGTGTTGAAAAAGGTGATGTTGTAAACCCAGGAGATAAATTAACTGAAGGAGCTATTAGTCCTAAAGAACTTCTTGCTGTAACAGACCCATTAACAACACAAGAATATATCTTAAAAGAAGTACAAAATGCTTATCGTTCTCAAGGTGTTGAAATAAGTGATAAACACGTTGAAGTAATTGCAAGTAGAATGATTTCTAAAATGAGAATAGTTGATTCAGGAGATACTTTATTACTTCCAGGATCTCTTGTAAACTTCCATGAATTTACAGATGGAAACAAGAAAACAATTCTTGAAGGTAAAAAACCTGCTACAGCTGTACCAGTTTTATTTGGTATAACTAAGGCTTCTCTTGAAACAGATTCATTCTTATCTGCTGCATCATTCCAAGAAACAACAAGAATCTTAACTGATGCTGCAATAAGAGGAAAAGTTGATAAGTTAGAAGGATTAAAAGAAAATGTTATCATTGGTAAATTAATACCAGCTGGAACAGGAATTAAAGCTTATCAAAATGTTGACTTTGATTTAGAATCAGAATTTACTGATAGTGAACCAATGGAAGTACTTGAAAACGAATTAAATGAAAAGAAAAAAGAAGAAACTAAAGAAGAATAGTTTTCTTCTTTTTCTTAATTTTATGATATAATAAAAATTTATAGGTGATATTATGACATATTATAAAGGATTAATTATAAATACAAATTATTTAAAAGAATATACATATATATATCTAGATAGTATTGGATATAGTTATAATCCATATCAAGTAGAGGAAATTCGTTTGTTTGAATCAATTTTTAAAAATATCAATAAAGCATCAATTGATAATTTAAAAAAAATAATATTAAATTCAATTAAACATGATGATAATAATGTTGAGATAATGGATAAAGAGATTATTCAAAGATTTAATAAAATTTGTAATATCTCTAATCAAAAGGCTATTCAAGAAATTAATAATATTTCTCATCTATTAGGAACTGTTTATTCTATTGTTTATGAATTAGTTAAAGATAATGAAGGTAATTTATTTGGAAGAGAAATATATACTAAAGAGTTATTTCCTATTTTAAATTCTAAGTGTGAAAGTTTTGATTATTTTATTAAAATAGAAGGAAAAAATGATTATAATTTTAATTTAGAAATAAAGCCAAAAGTAGTAGTTTCTAGTTTGCTTAAATGTGATAATATAATTGTTGGACATAAGGTAGCTGATTTAAATGATTTTAATAAATATATAAACCAATTTAGGGGTAAAAGAATATTTAAATACCATGAAGAGAATGATATAGAAAGATATAAACAAAAAATAATTAAAATAGCAAATGGTAATGTTTTTAAAGAAGATTTTGATTTAGAAGAAAATTTACCTAAAAAAGAAATAGTAAGAGAAAAACAAAGCCTAGAAACATCTTTAATGGAAGATATAGAATTTAATTTAATGAAATTAAAAGATGTTAATAAAGAATTATATTTAGAATATAAAAATAAATATGAAATAATATTAAAAGAAGATGTAAATAGAGAAAAATTAGCATTACTTCTTGGAGAAATAGAATATAGTATAATATTTAAAAAAAGAAATGTTGAAAGTATATTAGATTTTATAAATAATTTAAAAGAAGAGTATTTAAATAATTTTATAAATAATACTGGTAATAAAACAGATACTGATTTAAAGAAATTAGATAAAATAAGTGAATTATTTTTAAGAATAAAAGATAAATTTAATTTATTAGATCAAAGAAAAGTATTAAGAAATATAGCATTTTTATATTTAATGGAAGTATATGAAAATAAAGATATTATATCTATAGAAGAATTAGAAAACAGTTATTTTTCTAGTAATTTAAAATCAATTATAATCTGGATAAATAATTTAATTGAAGAAGATATTATTGAATGTGATTATTTAGTATCATTAAGAGATGATTTAAATGTTGAAATAGTATTTGATTGTATAAAAAATATAAGATTTAAAAATAAAAAGTTTAAAAAATAAAAATATGGTATAATGATTATAGGAGTGTGATAAAATGGAAAATTTAAAAATTAAAGTAATTGGATATGAAGATGAAGGATTATCTGATTTATATTTGTATTATCTTGATAATAATGAAAATATAGTAGCAACATTAGCTATTAATAGCCAAGGAGATTTAGTAGGTAATATATTTAATCCGAAATATAACAATATTATAGTATCAGATATAAACAAATTAACAGGATATAATTTTGGTATAGAAGATGAATATTATATAAATAATAATGAAAATGTTTGGAATAATACAAAAAAATTTATAAGTGATAAAAATCTTGAAATAACTTATAAGACAGACTTAGATTTAGAATATGAAGAATCAAATAGAAAGATTAAATAATTATATAAAATAAGAGGTGGGTTATTTATGGACTATAATAATTATATAAATCAGTTATATGAAAATCAAAATATAGGTACAGATGAAACTCAAAAAAATCTTTATAAGAAAGAAGAATATCAAAAATTATTTAATATAGTCTTAAATGTATTAAGAAATAATAAGGATGCAAGTATTAATGAATTAAGAGAAAAATTATATGAAGAATCAGGGATTAACGAACTACTTCAAAACTTTTTTTATAAAAAAAAATTAGCACCGGGTGCTGTTATTAGTTATGGTACTAATAATTATCAAGAGACATTAACAGTTGGAAATAAACAAGAAGTTGTAATGGAAAATGGAATATTAAAACCTGATGTTAAAGAAATGCAGGAAGATACTATTTTTGATTTAGCATCAGTTACAAAATTATTTACTTCAATTTCTATATTAAAATTAGTTCAAGTTGGAGAGATTAATCTTAATGACAGTGTTACAAAATATGTTCCTCAATTTTCTAATTTAGGTAATGTTACTATTTTAGATTTACTAACTTTTGAACCACTTCAAACCGAAGGAAGAATAGATAGAAGTGAAAGTAAAGAAGAAGCTGAAAAAGTGTTGTTCACGGCAACTAAAAAAGAGATACCATTTGGAAGTAATAAATATAATGATATTGCACCTATGGTTTTAAAATATGTAATTGAGGAAGTATCGGGATTAAGTTATAAAGATTTTTTACAAAAAGAATTATTTGATAAAATAGGAATGAATAATACATTTGTAAATATTCCAAAAGAAAAAATAGATATGGTTGCAAATGGAAATTATGATGGTAGATACTTTAAAGATGGTAATTATATTATAAGAGAAAATGCTAATTTAGGAGTATCAACAGATGATAAAGCAAGAATTCTAGGACAACCGGTAGGTAATTTGTCAGGTCATGCAGGTTTGTTCTCAAATGTAAGTGATATGACTAAACTTGCTAGAGCAATAATTGATAATAAGGTATTAAATTTGAAAATAAGAGATATTATGTCCCAAAATAGAACTGGTTTTGCTTTTCAAACTCCAGAAAATGGTACCAGATATCGTCAATACTTTGGAATGCTAGTTTATCTTAAAAATCCTGATTTAGAAGGTAGTGAAATTCCTCATATTTTAAGTGGTAAAACATTTGCATCAGCTGGATGGACAGGAACTCAACAAACAATCGATCCAGTAAACAATATAAATTTAACTATTTTAAGTAATTGTAGTCATAATCGTATGAGATATATAGATGAGACACAAAGAGATAAGGTAATTCAACATAAAGATGGAAGAAAAACTTTTATATTACCAAATGGATATGAGATGATAGATGCAACAAGATATGCATGGAACAAAGGAGATATTATAAAAAAATGTATAGATCTTGCAATGCAATACAAAATATTAGAAGAAATAACTGAGTATAATAAAAATAATGATAATATAGAAGAAAAAAGTAGAAAGATTTAATAATAAAGGGAGGTTATATGAAAAAAAGTTTTATTACTAAATTAGAAACAAATAATTATTTAATAGGATCTTTTGATAGTTATATAGAAGAATCAAAAGAATTGTTAAGTAAAAATAAAAGTATTAGTTTAGAAGAAGTAAATGAATTACTAAAAAAAATGCCTACTACTACAAGAGCTGCTATTGTTAATAAAAAAACAGGTGAATATGTAGGATTTATTGGTATATCAAGTGCTGATGGTAAATCAGAAAGTGCTGAATTGTTTGTTGAAACAAACAAAACAATAGAAAATGAAGATTTAAAAGATATATATATAGTATTTGGAGAATATCTAGAAAGCAGTTTAAATATTCATAAAATTAATAGAATAAATGATTGGGTGAATAAGAGAAATAGTAATTCAATTGTTATCCCTAGTCGTTTTTTAGGTGGAGCACCAACAGATAAACAAATTGAAATAGTTAAAAATTGGGGATTAAATGTTCCAAGACTATCATATGCTTGTGCAATTTTTTTAGATAAAGTTAAGTTTATGGGAATAATTGGATTATCTCAATATAATACAGCTAATAAAAGAGCAAATTTAAATGTTTTTTTAGATCCTAATTTAGATGATGATTTAAGACTTGGAGTTGGAGCAATGGTAGTGAACGAATACTTAGAACTTGCTCATGAATTAAATGTTCATAGTATAGCTGCTTCTACTTTAGAATCAGATCCTGATAAAATGTTATATACTCTTTCTAAAATGAATCAATTTGCTGAAATTCCTTATACAGAATCTAATAATGGTAAATTAGAAAGTAGATTATTATATCAACATACTCCATATATGCATAATAAAAAGGAAAATAAAGTAATATATCAAAGTACAATGGATATATTACCTGATAAATCTGAATTAAGTTCTAAAATTAAATTAGATGATAATTATACTTTAGTTAGACCAAGTAGTTTTGAATCAGAAGGTATTGATTTAAATCATATAATAGATGGTCATATAGAAGCGATGCAAGATAGAGAACATTTTACAATTCCTTTAGGAGAAGATAAATATTTCTTACAAAGAGGTAATGACAAGTATGGAATAACAAAAAGCGTTTCTAACTTTAGTTATGTAATTGTAGATAATTTAGGAAATTATGTTGGTTATGTTAATATTTTAAGAAGTGAAGGAAGACATGTTGAAATAGAAATAGGAGTATCACCTAAAGTTCAAGCAAAAGGAATAGGAAGAAAATCTCTTGAAGCATTTTATAAAGAACTATTTAGAGTAGGATATGCTAGTATTACAAGTTGTGTATTTAATTTTAATACTCCATCTATCAAATTACATGATAAAGTAGCAGAATTTAATGGTGTAAGAATTGAATCTTACTATGCTAATAATAAACTATGGGATATGAATTACTATACAGCTGTTAATCCAACATTAGAAGATAATACTAAATCAAGATAGAAGTGATAAGAAATTCTTGTCATTTCTTTTTTATTGCATTAATAATATTTTTATTGTACAATATGTAGCATTAGAACCGAGGTATTATATATGAAATTACTAGATAAAATTAAAAGTTTTTTTATAAAAAATAAACCAAATATTGATGATAAAAATACTAATATAACTTTATTTTATGTTAATGATATATCTTTACCTTTATTTAATGATTTAAATGATAATGATAAAAAGAAAGTATTAAAATATAAAAAAAAATTAGATATAAATAATTTAGAACAAGTTATAAAATATAATCAAGATATAACATTAGAAGGAGAAAATATAACTAATTTATTTATAAAATATTTATATGAATTAAATGAAATAACTAATAAATATGGAAAAACAATAGATGAATTAAATGAAGAAAGTGTTAATTTAGCAATAAAAAATTTTAAGTTAATTGTTTTAAAAGAAAAATTACAAGATTTAAGACATGGTTTATATTTAAAAACAGTAGCTATAGATATTGTTAATAATGAATATAAAAATAGAAAGCATGAGTTTGTAGAATTATTCTCACATGCAGCAAGAATTAAAAGAAATAGCCAACTAAAAAGTATAGAAGAATTAGAAACAAGAAGTAAAATAACAATAAAAGCTTTAGAACAACAATTAATGGCTATGTCAAATGCAATTATTAATAATAATATAATGATAAATCAAATAGATATTTATAATAATTTAACAGATAATGTAGATAATAAAAAAATTAGAAAAAAGATATAAAAGAAAAAAATAAATTTTTATAAAAAAATAAATCATTATCTTGATGATATTAAATTACCAGTGAGAGAATTAGATTTATCTTTTTCTAACAATAAAGATGAAATGATAATTATGAAGTTAATTGCTGTAATAGAACTTAAAATAGATAAATATAAGCTTGAACATAAGAATGAATTTGAAATTGATTTTTATGATGGTTTAAACAATTTAGAATTAACGTTAATGAGAGTAGTTATCAAAAATGAATTAAAAAATAAAGAAATATTAGAAGAAATTAATCATTTATGTATATTATATCAAGTATTTAAAGAATATATTGAAAAAAGTGATATTGAGAGATTATATAGATTAAAATTTCCAAGAGTAACTTTCAATATTAATTCATTAAAAGAAGTAATTATTCCAGAAACAAAAGAAGAATTAGATGTATATAAAAAAATTATATCTGAAAAACTTGCTTTAATACAAAAAGGTGTATCTTTTGGAATAATTAATATTGAAAATAAAAGAATTATTCTTCCAAAATTATTAAAGATATTAAAAAAATATTTTTATAATAATGGTTATGATTATGAAAAAATTTTAAATAATAGTTTTTTACTTGCTTTATTACTTGCATTTAATAGGATAAATGGATTAAAGAAATTTTTTACAGAGTATAAATTTGATCATATGACATGCCATGATATAGTTGATTTACAGGAAAATATTTTTGATTGGGATTCTGAACTATCACTTGAAACTATTTGTAGAATAATGCAAGTTGAAAAAAAATTAAATAATAGAAAAGAATTTCCACCATTTTTCGAACTATATAATTTTTGTAATAATTATATTAGAGAATTTGATGATTTACCGACTAATAAATATGTTTTACCTAGTGGAATAAGTTCGATTGAATATGGTATTTATGATAGTTTAAATCCTCTAATTCGTGAAATAAGAGAAAAATCACGTGATAAGATTGTTTTCTTTCCTCCATCTTTATGGTGGATATCTGGATCAATTTTTGGAAATACTCCTATAAAAAGTATTATATTAAATGAAGGAATAACTTATATAGGACCCGTTGTATTTGTAAATCAAATATTAAAAAATGTTACTTTTCCAGCTTCATTAACTTCTATTGAATGCAACTCATTTAATTATAAAGAAATAGAAAATTTAACTTTTTTAGATTTTAAAAATTCAAAACTTTTATATAATTTATTATTTAGTGAAGAAGATAAATATAAACAAGTTTTATTTAATTTATATACTTGTGCTTATGATAAAAACATAGGGGTTTATATGGCTCCATACATTAGTCGTTTAATATTAACTGATAATGATTCAAATGAATTTATTATTTATGATTCTGATTTAGAATTTAAAGATACAACTGGTAAAAGAGAAGTAACTTTATCTATGGATGATATTCCATATATAAGAGAACATTTGATCAAAGTTATAAAAGAAGAAACAGGATTTGATTTTAAAGAATGTAATAAAGAAAAAAGTTTAAAAAAATAAAATGAACTTTATGTGAAGTGATAAGAAATTCTTGTCATTTCTTTTTATTAAGTATATAATATTTATATAAAAAAAGGAATGATGTTTATGAAATTTTATAATACATTAACAAGAAAGATTGAAGAGTTTATTCCTAATAAAGAAGGAATAGTTAATTTATATACATGTGGACCTACTGTATATCATTATGCTCATATAGGAAATCTTAGAAGTTATATAGAAGAAGATGTGTTGGAAAAGACTTTAACTTATCTTGGATATAAAGTAAATCGTGTTATGAATATAACAGATGTTGGACATTTAACAAGTGATGCTGATACAGGTGAAGATAAGATGTTAAAAGGTGCTAAAAGAGAACATAAGAGTGTTATGGATATAGCAGCATTTTATACACATTGTTTTTTTAAAGATTGTGATAAATTAAATATTAAAAAACCTGAAACAGTAGTCCCTGCAACAAGTGAAGTAAATGAATTTATTAAAATTATAAAAAAATTAGTTGATACAGGATATGCATATTTAAGTGGAGGCAATGTTTATTTTGATACTTTAAAACTTAAAGATTATTATGTTTTAACTAACCATAAAGAAGATGATTTGATGGTTGGAGTTAGAGATGATGTATCTGAAGATTTAAATAAAAAGAATAAAGCCGATTTTGTTTTATGGTTTACTAAATCTAAGTTTGAAGATCAAGAATTAAAATGGGATTCTCCTTGGGGAGTAGGATATCCTGGATGGCATATTGAGTGTTCTGGAATATCAATGAAGTATTTAGGAGAATACTTAGATATTCATTGTGGAGGAGTTGATAATATTTTTCCACATCATACAAATGAAATTGCTCAAAGTGAAGCTTATTTAGGTCACAAATGGTGTAATTATTGGTTTCATGTTGAACATTTGAATACAACTGATGGAAAGATGAGTAAAAGTAGTGGAGAATTTTTAACGTTATCATTACTTGAACAAAAAGGATATAATCTTTTAAGTTATAGATATATGGTACTTAATAGTCATTATCAAAAACCTTTAGAATTTTCATTTGATTCACTTGATAGTGCTGAATTTGAATATAAAAAATTAAAAAATAGAATAAAAGCTTTAAATACAAAAGAAGATGTAATAAATCAAGAAAAATTTACTTCATTTGATAATAAATTTAAAGATGCAATTAGTAATAACTTAAATACTTCAAGTGCTATTACAGTATTATATGATGTATTAAAAAGTGATATTAATGATTACACTAAAATAAAATTAATTGAAAAGTTTGATAAAGTATTATCTTTAGATTTATTAAAAGAAGATAATGTCGAAGTACCAGAAGAAGTAATAGAGTTAGTAGAAGAAAGAAATAAATATAAAAAAGAAAAAAACTTTGAAGAAGCAGACAAAGTTAGAGATAAAATAACATCTTTAGGATATAAAATATTAGATACTAGAGATGGTACAAAAATAGAAAGGTTATAAAAATTTAAAATGGAAGAAACAACACCCGACTCGATAGAGCAAAAATTTAAGAATTATTTTGGAATGACAGTTGAAGAATTTGAACAATTAGACTTTTATATACAAGAACTTTTAGTAAAGAAAGTTGCAATTTTAAAACATAAAAGCAATAAGAATTCTAAAGGAAGATTTGGAGAAATATTTAATTATTATCCAATATTTGCTAAAACATTAAAGAAAAGAAAAAATATATTTAATAGATAAAAAGGAGTGATAATATGTATTATTATGGATATGGATTTGATTATACTTACTTATTAGTAATAGTAGGATTTTTAATTACTTTAGGTGCTCAAATATTTGTTAAAAGTTCCTATAGTAAATATAAAAAGGTAGAAACAAAATCAAGACTTGATGGATTTGAAGTAGCTAGAAGAATATTAGATTCCAATGGACTTAATAATGTTGATATAGTTGAAGTTCAAGGAGAATTAAGTGATCATTATGATCCTAAAAGAAAAGTAGTTAGATTATCTAGTGATATATTTCATGGTTCAACTGTAGCAGCCGCAAGTGTTGCAGCTCATGAATGTGGACATGCTGTTCAAGATAAAGAAAATTATTTCTTTTTAAGATTTAGAAGTGCTTTAGTACCATTTGCTAATATTTCATCTCATGTTGGATATATTGCTGTTGTTATTGGGTTAATATTTGGTTATATGAAATTAGCTTGGATTGGTATTGCTCTTGAAATGGTTATTTTGTTATTTCAAATCATTACTTTACCAGTAGAATTTAATGCATCTAGTCGTGCAGCTAAATTTTTAGCCAAAGAAGCTCTTATTGAAAAATCTGAACAAGTTGGAAGTAAGAAAATGCTTAATGCTGCTGCTATGACATATGTTGCAAGTGTTTTATCAACATTGCTTTCGGTATTAAGACTTGTTTTAATAGTAGCTGGAAGAGACGATAGACGATAATGGCACCCATTGAAATAAATAGTTTAGTACTTGCATATCTTGGAGATACTGTATATGAAAACTATGTAAGATTATATTTAATTAATAAAGGAATTAATCATGTTAAAACATTACAAGAAGAGTCTTTAAAATATGTAAGTGCTAAAAGTCAATCAAGAATATTAAGAACTTTAATTAATGATAATATTTTTAGTGAAGAAGAATTAGAAATAATTAAAAGAGGAAGAAACTCAAAAACTAATTCACATCCTAAAAATACAGATATTATTACATATAAAGAAGCAACATCTTTAGAAGCATTAATTGGTTATTTAAAACTTGAAAATAAAGAAGAAAGGATTAAGGAAATAATGAATAAGGTATTAAATCATTAATTCCTTTTTAGTATTATGATAGTAAGTGGAAGAAATAATGTTAAAGAAATTTTAAAAAATTTTTCAGATAAAAATAAAATAAAAAAGGTAATTTGTTCAAAAAACTTTAATGAATTAGACATTTTGTCCTTAGTAAAAAAATTAAATTTAAAGCTAGAATATAAAGAAAAATGGGAATTGGATAAACTTGCAAAAAATAATCATCAAGGTATAATAATGGTTGTTGAAGATTTTAACTATACACCTATTGAAGATTTTTTAAATTTAGAAAATGGTAAACTAGTTATCTTAGATCATTTAGAAGATCCACATAATTTAGGAGCAATCATTAGAACAGTAGAAGCCTCTGGAATAGATGGTATTATTCTTCCAAAGAATAGATCTGTTGAAGTGAATGAAACAGTTTCTAAAACAAGTGTTGGAGCTTTATATAATGTTAAAATAAGTCAAGTAGGTAACTTAAATCAAACAATTAAAAGATTAAAAGATCATGGTTATTGGATAATTGGAACTGACATGGATGGAGAAGATTATACTAGTATTAAATATCCTGATAAATGTGTAATTGTCATTGGAAGTGAAGGATTTGGTATATCTCGTCTTATTAAAGAATCTTGTGATTATGTAGTTAAAATCCCAATGAATGGGAAAATAAATAGTTTAAATGCTTCTGTTGCAGCAGGAATTATAATTTATGAACTCATTAGAAAGTAGGTAAGATGTATAGAGAACTCGATGATAATGAACTTTTATTTTTAGTAGAAGAAGAACAAGATTACTATGAAATATTATTAAAAAAATATGAACCATTAATAAATAAAATATGTCATAAATATTTATTATTAGGTAAAAAAGTTGGATATGAATTAGATGATTTAATTCAATTTGCTAATATTGCTTTGTTTGAAGCAATGAATTATTATAAAGATAAAAGGAATGTTTTATTTTATACATATATTAGTAAATGTATAGAAAATAAAATAAAAGTAGAAATAAGAAAACAATTAACAAATAAAAGAAAAATTTTAAATGAAACAATTTCTTATGATGAAGTATATAAAGGAACTGATAGACCTTTAGTAGATTTAATAGAAAATAAAGATATATTAGATCCATATGAAGAATTAGTTTTAAAAGAATTAGAAGATAAATATATTTTATTTATTCAATCACTTCCTATTGAAGTAGCTGTTGCTTTTGAAATGAAAAATGAAGGATATAGTATTAAACAAATAAGTGAATTTTTAAAAACTGATTCTAATACTATAAGAAAATCAATTCAATTTGCTAAGAGAAGAATATGTCTAAATTAAGTAAAATAGTTTTATTTTTTTATCATAATGTGATATTATAAAGAACGTGAGGTTATTATGAAAAAGAAAGAATATCAAAAAAGAATAGAAAAAGAAAAAAGAGATTTAAGAGAATTTAATAATAAAAATGAAGGAATTAATGTTAGAACATTTATGTATATTACTTTAGGAGTAGTAGGATTTGTTTTTTTAATGTTTGCATTTACTAAAATTAAAACAGGTGAATGGAATTTATTTACTAAAGCAAATGGTATTAAATATTCAGCTGAAGTTCAAACAACTAAAATTTTATGTGGAAGTATTTTAAATAGAGAAGATTCTGAGTATTATGTACTTGCTTTTGAAATGCAAGAAGATAATGCTAGTTTATATGAAAGTGTTGTAGAAAGATACAATAGTGGTTCTAATACTTTACCACTTTATAAAGTAGATTTTTCTAATAGTCGTAATAATATTTGTAAAGGAGATAGTCTTTCTCTTACAAATGATGTTACTAGTTTAAAATTAGTTGTTCCTACTTTAATTAGAGTTAGAAATGGACAAATAGTTGAGAATTATACTAGTTATGATTCTATTAAGAATGTTTTATTTAGTTATGTAGATTAATGTAAATTAATCTTTTTTTAAAAGTGAAAGAGGTGTTAATATGTCATCAATTTTATCTATTAACAATTTAAGTTATGAAATAGATAATAAAATTTTTTTTGATAATTTTAATATATATGTTGAAGATAAATCATTTACTAGTATAATTGGAATAAATAGATCAGGTAAAACTATGTTAACTAAATTAATATGTGCAATTATTCCAACAACAGACAAATGTATTTTAGATGGAATATATCTTAATAAAGAAAAAGTATTAAAATATATTACTAAAATAGGAATAGCAACTAATGATTTTAAAAGTCCATTTTTATTTCAAAAAGTTAAAGATGAATTATTTTATCCATTATCAAATTTAGGTTATTCAGATAATAAAATAGAAAAAATAGTTAATAAACAAATAAAATATTTTAATATGGAAAATTTACTTGATAAGAATACTTATGATTTAACTGATGGAGAAAAAAGTAAATTATTGGTAGTATTAGCACTTATTCATAATCCTAAATTATTAGTTTTAGATGATATATTCTCTGATATGAACAAAGAAGAAGAACAATATATGATTAATAAATTATTAGAATTAAAAAAACATGGATTAACTATCTTAAATATAACTAGTAAATTAAGTAGTATTTATAAAAGTGATAAAGTATTTGTTTTAAATAATTATAAAATAGAAAAAGAAACATCTTTTGATGAATTAATTAAAGATACTAAATATTTAGAAAAATTAGGATTTTCTATTCCATTTGAAATAGAATTATCATCTAAATTAGCAAGTTGTAATGCTATAGATAATATTTCTTTAAATATAGAAGAAATGGGGAATATGTTATGGAAATAAAGTTTGCTGATGTTTCTTTTGAAGAAATAAATTATAACTTAAATTTTGCTTTAAAACCTAAACAAATAACAGGAGTATATGGTAAAGATTATGCTTATTTAATTAGGTTTCTATTATTAAATATAGAATATTCAGGTAATATTTTAGTAAATGGAAAAGAAATAAAAGAAAAAGATAAAAAGAATTTTTGTTATTTAGCAAAGAATCCTTATTTTTTAACAGAAACAGTAAGTGATGAGTTTTATTTAGTAAAAAAAGAACTAAAAGATAGCTCTAAAAAATTTATAGATAAAATTGTATCTTCTTTAAATATGGTTGGATTATCTAAAGATTATTTAGATAGAAAAATAAATAGTTTATCTAAAAGTGAAAAAAAAATAGTTCAAATAGCTTTAGGATTAATTACTAATCCTGAACTAGTTATATTTGAAAAAACTTTATCAAATTTAGATGGTAATAATAGTAATAGAATAAAAAAATTAATTGAAGAATTAAGAAGTGATTATGAAAAAATAATAATTTTAATTGATAATGATATTAATAATATTTATGAATTATCTAATCAAGTAATTATATTACAAGATAATTTTCTATCTGGAAGTAATAAAGAAATATTTTCAAATATAGATTTATTAAAAGATAATAATATTGAAATACCTGATATTATTAAATTTATAAATGATGCTAAAAATCATGGAAAAGAATTATCTTTTTCTAAAAATATTAAAGAGTTAGGAAAGGAAGTGATAAAAAATGTTAAGGAGATTAATAAATAAATTTAAAGAATTTGATATCTTTGATTTAAATATTTATATAATTATTCTTTGTTTTGTTGCTTTTTTCTTAAGTCTTTGGTTTGGTAATAATATTTTTATGTTTATATTAATGTTTTTAGTAGTTTTTTATCTTAGTAAATATGTT
>CAMVLU010000009.1 GCA_947168405.1 uncultured Clostridia bacterium | reverse complement strand
GCGAAATTCCTTGTCAGGTAAGTTCTGACCCGCACGAAAGGTGTAATGATCTGGGTGCTGTCTCAACCATAGGCTCGGTGAAATCTTAATACCTGTGAAAATGCAGGTTACCCGTGACAGGACGGAAAGACCCCGTGGAGCTTTACTATAGCTTGATATTGAGACACGGTATTTTATGTAGAGGATAGGTGGGAGACTATGAGACTAAGACGTCAGTTTTAGTGGAGTCAACCTTGGAATACCACCCTTAAAGTATTGTGTTTCTAACCTCGAACCATTATCTGGTTTAGGGACAGTGTCTGGTGGGTAGTTTGACTGGGGCGGTCGCCTCCCAAAAAGTAACGGAGGCGCCCAATGGTTCCCTCAGAATGGTTGGAAATCATTCATAGAGCGTAAAGGTATAAGGGAGCTTGACTGCGAGACCAACAAGTCGAGCAGATACGAAAGTAGGGCTTAGTGATCAGGCGATTCAGAATGGAATGGTCGTCGCTTAACGGATAAAAGTTACCCTGGGGATAACAGGCTGATACCACCCAATAGTTCACATAGACGGTGGTGTTTGGCACCTCGATGTCGGCTCGTCGCATCCTGGAGGTGAAGTCGCTTCCAAGGGTTGGGCTGTTCGCCCATTAAAGCGGCACGCGAGCTGGGTTCAGAACGTCGTGAGACAGTTCGGTCCCTATCCGTCGTGGGCGTAGGAAAATTGAAGGGAGCTATCCTTAGTACGAGAGGACCGGGATGGACCTACCGCTGGTCTAACTGTTGTAACGCCAGTTGCAGTGCAGTGTAGCTATGTAGGGAATGGATAACCGCTGAAAGCATCTAAGCGGGAAACCAACCTTAAGATGAGTTTTCCCATATTTTATATAGTAAGATCCGTTGAAGACTACAACGTTGATAGGCTGGAGATGGAAGCATGGTGACATGTTGAGTTGACCAGTACTAATAGATCGAGGATTTAATCCTAATGTTAATTAATTTGATGTACACATTATCTAAGTTTTGAAAGAACTATTCATTATATTTTTCTAAGTGATTATAGCAAAGAAGGTACACCTGTTCCCATCCCGAACACAGAAGTTAAGCTCTTTAACGCCGACGATAGTTGATAAGGCTAAAATAGGACATCGCTTAGAAATTTTTTTTATATATTTGTCGAAAATTCTTTGACAAAATTATTAAAAATATGTTGTCTAACATATTTTTTTTTTGTATAATGAATTAGGTGATTAAAAATGGATTATAAAATAACAACTTACAATGAACATGAAACAGCTATGCTTGCAGAAAATATTGAATCAGAAAAATTTCCAAATATGGTAATTTGTTTAAATGGTGATTTAGGAAGTGGAAAAACAGTATTTGTAAAAGCTTTTGCAAATGCTTTAGGAATAGATGAAGATATTACTTCTCCAACATTTAATATTATTAAAGAATATAATAATGGCGAATTACCTCTATATCATATGGATGTTTATCGTATTGAAGATGCACTTGAAGATATTGGTATAGAAGATTATTATGATAAAAATGGTGTTACGATAATTGAATGGGCTGATATGATTAAAGACAAATTACCAGAAGAAAGATTAGATATAAAATTTAAAATAATAGATGAAAATACAAGAGTTATTGTATTAATTCCTCATGGAAAAGTTTATGAAGATATCTGCGAGGCAGTCGCATGAATCTTTTTTATATAGATACATCATCTAGTTATCTATATTCTGGAATAGTATCTAATAATTCATTAAAAGCATCAAGAAAAGTTTTTTTTGGAAGTGAATTATCAAAATATGCTTTAAATGAAATTAGTAAAATGTTTGAAAAAATAAATATATTACCAAAAGATATTGATAAAATAATTGTTGTTGCAGGACCAGGATCTTTTACTGGTATTAGAATTGGTATGACAATTGCTAAAATATTTGCGTTTTCATTAAAAAAAGAAATTACGACACTTTCAAGTTTAGAAGCAATGGCTTATAGTTCTAATTTTGATTCTATAAAAGTTCCTATTTTAGATGCAAGACGTGGATATGTATATGCTGGTGTATATGATGAAAATAATAATATAATACTTAATGATCAATATATATTATTAGAAAAATTACAAAAATATTTAAATTCATTAAAAAAAGAGTATATATTTATTACAAATGATTCTAAATTAGCTAATTTAAACAGAACAAAATATAATCCAGATATATTAAAAATAGTAAATATGGTTAAAGATAGAAAAAGTATAAATCCTCATTTAGTAGAACCTTTATATTTAAAACTTACTGAGGCAGAAGAAAACTTAGGTAGTAAAAATGATAGTAGAGTTACAGAATAATGATGATAAATATATTTCTTCCTTAGAAAAACTATTTTCAAATGTTTTTTTAGAAGGCGATATAGAAAAAGAAATAAATAATAATCCTTATTTAAAAATTTATATGTACTTAAATGAAGATGATATACTTGGATTTATTGAAATATATCAAATATATGATAGGATAGAAATTGCAAACTTTAATGTATTAGAAAGTTATCAAAATCAGCATATTGGTTCTAAATTATTAGAATATATTATAAATAATGCAATTGATAATCAAATGAAAAATATAACTTTAGAAGTTCGTTCTGATAATGAAAAAGCAATATATTTATATAAAAAATATAGATTTGAAAATGTTAGTATTCGTAAAAATTATTATGGAAAAGTAGATGGTATTTTAATGAAAAAAGATATAATTAAAGAAAAAGATATATATATACTAGGAATAGAATCTAGTTGTGATGAAACAAGTTTTTCTATTGTAAAAAATGGAGTTGAAGAAATAGGAACTGTTACATCAAGTCAAATAAATATTCATAAATTATATGGAGGAGTTGTTCCTGAAATAGCAAGTCGTGCTCATATAAAAAATATTACATTTGTTTTGGAAGAATGTTTAGAAAAAACAAAGATGACCATGGATGATATAACGGCTATTGCTGTAACGTATGGACCTGGTTTAATTGGTAGTCTATTGGTAGGGGTAGAATGTGCTAAAACTTTATCTTTTCTTTATAATAAACCTCTTATTCCAGTTCATCATATTTCAGGACATATATATGCTAATAATTTAGTAAAAAGACTTGAATTTCCATTGATAGCTTTAGTGATAAGTGGAGGTCATACAGAGCTTATTTTAATGGAAAAAGATTATAGTTTTAAAAAACTAGGAGGAACACTTGATGATGCAGTTGGAGAATGTTATGATAAAGTTGGAAGGGTAATAGGTGTTGAATATCCAGGTGGACCAGTGATAGACAAATTAGCTAGTATTGGAAAACCATCATACAATTTACCTATTCCTTTAAATGATGATAGTTATAACTTTAGTTTTAGTGGTTTAAAAAGTGCAGTTATTAATTTAGTTCATAATGAAGAACAAAGAGGTAATGAAATTAATAAAGAAAATTTAGCATGTTCATTTCAAAATGTTGTAATTGAATCATTAACGACAAAAACTATGAAAGCTTTGAAAGAATATAATATTAATAATTTAATATTAGCTGGAGGAGTATCAGCTAATATGGGAATAAGAGATAGTTTTAAAAAATTATGTGAAAAAAATAATATTAATTATACTTTTCCAAGTGTTAAATACTCAACGGATAATGCAGCAATGATAGCTAGTAGTGGATATTATGCATATTTAGATAATAGAATTAGTGATTTAACTTTAAATCCAGTTTCAAGTATAGAATTAAAATAAAGACAAATTATAGTATAGTAATGTCTTTTTTTTGTAAATTTTTAGAAATCTAGTAGACTTTATTTAAATTATTTGATACACTAAATAAAAGGTGATGTTAATGGGTAGTTTATGTTTACAACCATTATTTTTAAGAATATTATATATAATTGGTAGAATAATAAATATTGTAAAATTTGTTGTTCCAATTGTTTTAATTATTAAAGTTGCAATAGATATGTATAGACATGTTATAAATCCTGAAGATAAAGAAGGATTAGATAAAATAAAAAATAAAATAATAGCATCAGTTATAATTTTTTTAACACCTACAATAGTTAGTTTATTATATTCATTTATTGAAAAAACAATTGTTAATTATGAATATAGTGATTTAACTGTATGTCGAGAATTTGCAAATATGGAGTATATTACTGAATTAGAAAATAAAATTAAAGAAATTGAAAAAGAAGATGCTGATAAAAAAAGAGAAAGTTATTTAAATAATTATGAACAAATGGTTGAAGAAATTCGTCTAATTGTAGCAAATAAGCATGATGATAATACTGATACTAATACTGATGATAATTCAAATGACGATTCAAATATTGATGATAATATACAGTCAGTTGTTACAAATGATAAAGGTAGTTTACAGACTAAAAAATATAATAATTGGAATTATTATTTATATATTCCAGATAGTGCTAAAACAAGTAGTAAACCTTTAGTAGTATTTTTACATGGAAGCGGTGAAAAAGGAACTGATATATCAAAGTTAGAAAATTATGGATTTGCTAAATATATAAAAAAAGAAAAGAAAGATTATGATACATACATATTAATGCCTCAACTTCCAAGTGGAAACGAATCTTGGGATACAAGTAAATTAATGACTTTAATAAATAAAATAGTATCTGAAAATAATGTTGATAGGTCAAGAATTAGTATTTCAGGTTTTAGTTTAGGAACAGTTGCAATACCTAGTTTAATTGAGGAAAATCCTAGATATTTTTCTGCAATTGTATTTATTGCTCTTTGTACTGATGGTAATAGCAAAGTAAGTTATTTTAGGAACACACCAACAAGACTTTATCATGGAGGTTCTGATTCAGCTTGTAAACCTTCACATAGTCAAGAATTTGCAGATGCTTTAAAGAAAAATAATGGTAATGTAAATTTATTTATTTTACCTAATAGACCTCATAATATTGTGAATGATGTGTTTAAAGATGGAAAAGTCATAAGTTGGATGACTGCTCAAAGAAGATAGAATCTCATATTTATGAGATTTTTTTGTTGTATTTATATATTATTTATGGTATTATATTGAAGAAATAAAGGGGTGGAATATGAATTGTTTGATTACAGGTTCTAGTATAGGAATAGGTAGAAGTTTGGCAATTAAACTTGCCAGTTTAAACAATAATGTTTATATTACTTATTTATCAAATGAATTAAAAGCAAAAGAATTACAAAAAGAAATAATTAAAAATTATAATGTTCAATGTTTTATTAAAAAATGTGATTTAAGAAGTGAAGAAGAAATTATTAATGTAGTTAATGATTTTAAAAATAAATTAGGAAATATTAATTTACTTGTAAATAATGCATCAATATCTCATGATAACTTAATAATAGATAAAACTAAAGAACAATTTATGGATGTATTAAATGTTAATCTTGTTGGAACTTTTTTAATGACAAAATATGCAATTAGTGATATGAATGAAGGAATTGTTATTAATATGGCATCTACTGATGGAATAGATACTCAGAGTATTTATAATATTGATTATTCAGCAAGTAAAGCAGGAATTATTAGTTTAACTAAATCTTTTGCTTTGAGTTATCAAAATATTAAATTTATATCAATTGCTCCTAATTGGGTAGATACTGAGTCAACAAGAGAAATGAATCAAGATTATTTAAATAAAGAATTAAAAAGAATTAATCAAAAAAAATTAATAACAATAGATAATGTTGTAAATAAAATCATCCACACAATTGTGGATAAAAATATTAAAAGTGGAGATTTAATTAGAATAGATGGTGATGATAATGAATAATTTAGATAATATAATAAAAGAAGTTGATGAACAAATTATTAAAGATAAAAGATTTGAATATATTGATATAGTTGAAGAATATTATAGTAATTTAGTAATAGAATCTTTTAAAAAAGAACAATTGTCTATGAGTGATTTATATGGAACAACTGGTTATGGTTATGGTGATGTTGGAAGAGATAAAATAGATAGAATATTTGCAAATGTATTGGATTCTGAAAGTGCTATTGCAAGAAGTCAATTCATATCTGGAACACATGCTTTAACAGTTACTTTTTTTGGACTACTTCGACCAGGTGATACTTTATTATCGATAACAGGAAAACCTTATGACACGTTAGATGAAGTAATTGGAATAAGAGATAATCCTAGTTCATTAAAATCATTTGGTATAAATTTTGATTATATTGATTTAAAAGATAATGAATTTGATTTAGAGAAAATTGAAAAATATTTAAAAAGTCATAAAGTTAAAGTAATTGAAATTCAAAGAAGTCGTGGTTATGCTGATAGACAAGCAATATCTATAAATGATTTAAAAAATGTAGTAACATTTATTAAAAGAATAGATAAAAATGTAATTATAATTGTCGATAATTGTTATTGTGAAATGACCGATATTAAAACACCTATTAGTGTTGGATGTGATATAATGGTTGGATCTTTAATAAAAAATCTTGGTGGTGGTATTGCATCTAATGGTGCATATGTTGCTGGACGTAAAGAATTAGTTGATTTAGTTGCAGAAAGATTAACTGTTCCAGGACAGGGTGCTGAAGTAGGACCTAGTATTGATATGAATAAACAAATCTTAATGGGATTATATATGGCTCCAAGTGTTGTAGCAAGTAGTATTAAAACAAATATATTTGCAAGTTTATTATTAGAAAAATTAGGATATAAAACAAATCCAAATTATAAACATGCACGTTCAGATATTGTATTAGCTATTACATTTAATGATAAAAATAAATTAATTAAATTTGTTGAAGGTATACAAGAATATAGTGCAATAGATAATTATATTAAACCAATACCAAGTGATATGCCAGGATATTCTGATAAAATAATTATGGCAAGTGGTAGTTTTACTCAAGGTAGTAGTATTGAAATATCTTGTGATGGTCCAATTAGAGAACCTTATATTGCCTTTTTACAAGGAGGACTTACATATCAATATGGTCGTCTTGCTGTTATAAATGCTGTTAAAAAGGTGTTAAATGAAGAAAGATAGATTAGATATTATTTATGAAGATAAATATATAATTATTGTTAATAAACCATATCATTTATTAACAATTGGAAATGATAAAGAAAAAGAAAATACTTTATATCATAAAATATCATTATATTTAAAAAGAAAAAATAAAAATAATAAAGTATTTATTGTTCATAGACTAGATTATGATACATCAGGAATAATTATTTTTGCGAAAGATTCTAAAATAAAAACTATTTTACAAGATAATTGGAATAAAGTTACAAGAAAATATATGGCAATTGTAAATGGTAAAATTGAGAAAGATGAAGAAACATTAAAAAGTTATTTAAAAGAAACCCAAACTAATTTAGTTTATTCAACAAATAGTAAATTAGGTAAATTAGCTATTACTAAATATAAAACAGTTTTAAGAACTGATAAATATAGTTTATTAGATATTTCTATTGAAACAGGTAGAAAAAATCAAATAAGAGTACAATTAAGTGATATTAATCATTCAATAGTAGGTGATAAAAAATATGGCCTTAAAGATAATAGTAAAAGAATGTATTTGTGTGCGTATTATTTAAAATTTATTCATCCAGTTACTAAAAAGGAATTAGAATTTGAATTAGATGTACCAAATGATTTTTTAGAAATGATAAATAAGAGATAGAAAATATCTTGACATTATTTTAAATACTATTATAATATTAATAGATTTAGGGATTGGAGTAAGTAGTATGGGTGTATTGAAAGCTAATATTGTTTTAACAGGAGGTCCTTGTGCAGGAAAGACAACAACTATTTCTTGTGTTAAGGAAGATTTAGAAAATATGGGGTACCATGTTCTATTGTTAAATGAATGCGCAACTGAATTAATAAATGGGGGAATTAGACCTTTTGGAGATGGAGCAATTCCTGTATTTGATTTTCAAAATGAAATATTGAATTTACAATTATATAAAGAAAAAAGATATATGGATATAATTGAAAAAATACCTGATGATAAAGAGTGTATTATATTATCTGATCGAGGAATTCTTGATAGTAAAGCTTATTTAGGACAAGAATTATTTACTAAATTATTAGATAAAAATGGCTTAAAAGAAGAAGATTTAGGACATCAATATGATTTAGTTATTCATATGGTTACAGTTGCAAGTGATATAAAAAACAAATATAATACTACAACTAATACAGCAAGATTTGAACAAGATCCTGAAGAAGCGATAGATATTGATATGAGAACTCAAGATGCTTGGAAGAATCATTCAAATTTAAAAATGATCGAAGCAACTGAAATTATAGATGAAAAAGTAGAAAAAGTTAAAGACTTAATTCATGATTTTTTGAAGAATTAAGTCTTTTGTTTGACAAAAATCTCAAAATATGATAAAATACTCCACATACGTGATATAGTGTGTATCTAGAATAATGGGGGTTATGAATATGGAGAAAACTATGAATGAATGGGCAATTTATAATCAAAAGAAGATTGAATTAACAAAAAAAAGAATAAGAAGATGTATTGAAAAAGGTGAGGATTTTAAAATATTCTTATTTGACATCGATGATACTGTAAATAAATCTAGAAAAGCAACCGAAGAACAAATTGAAAAAATCAATTTTAAGGCATCAAAAAAATACAAAAGAATATATGATGATGCTCATCCATTTTTTGGAGATGAACTAGATAATGGAGATTTTAATAAGATATATCAAGATTTAAGAAATCAAATATTAGAAGATTATGGTCCTTATTTAGGAGCAATTGATTATGATTTGATTCATAGAAAAGAGAATTTATATGAACATTCAATGGAATTTATTAATCATTTAATAAATAATCATGATGATAATGTATTTGTTTTATATTTATCTCATTACAATCCTGAAAGAGAAGCAGTTTTAAAGATTCAAAAATATTATGAATATTCATTGGATAGTAAAGGTGATTCAAATTTAGATGGTATAATTGTATTACCTGTATTTGAAGAAAGATATGAACCTAATGGTAAAAAGAGAATAATAACAAGTAAAGCTGTATCTTTACTTTCTCAACTTGGTTTATCTTCTAGATATTTATCTAAGTGTTATCTAATTGATGATAGTGGAAGTGTTAGAAGAGATTTTAAAGAACGTGGAGGAATAGTTATACCAGCATATCTTGAAAAAGGATATTTACCATATTTTGAAGATGATAAAGATGATAGACAAAGAGTTATTATTAATTGGGATCCATATCATTTTCAAACAATATTAAGTAAAATTGATTATGAACGTAGAAGTGGAATAGAAGAAACTAAAAATTATAAATTAAAAAGAAGATAAAAGACGTTTAAAAAACGTCTTTTAATAATAGTAATTTGATTGATAATATGGCATTGGATATGGTTGATATGGAACTCCATTTGGAAAATACACTGGAATTGGTCCGTTATAATTGTAATTTGGTCTACCTAATAAATATCCTCCAACTCCTCCTAGTAGAAATGGAGCTAAGAATCCACCTCCTAAAAATCTATCATCATTATTTGGTCTCATTGGTGGTCTATTAAAATTTCTTGAATAAATCCTTCCATTTTGTGGTATATTATAGTTGTACATAAAAACTCCTTTCTAAGGTAGTTTATGTTAATTTAGGAGGAATGTTAAGTGGAAAGATTAAAAAAATTAAGTGATATAATAGTAAATCATAGTATAAAAGTAAAAGAAGGAGATAAAGTATTAATTACTTATCAAATAACAGATGCTAAAGAATTTGTTAAATATTTAGTAAAAGATATTTTAAAGAATAAAGGAATTCCTTTTGTCAAATATATAGATTCAGAACTTGAAGATATAATTAAAGGTGATATAAGTGATAATTTAATAAATAATAGAACTAACATAATAAAATTTGAAGTAGAAGAATATGATTCATTTATTCAAATACATTCAAATACAAGCGATTATTATGATCGAAATGTTGATAATAAATTAAATAATAAACTAAAGAGTAGTATGCAACCTTATAAAGATATTTTAGTTAATCAAAGACATTGGGTTTTATTAAATTATCCAACAATGATAGATGCTTATAAAGCCAAAATGACTTATGAAGAATTTTTTAATTTTTCTCTTGATGTAATGACTGTAGATTATGATAAAATGTATCGAGATATGTTACCTTTAAAAGAGTTAATGGAGAAAACAGATAAAGTAAGAATTGTTGCTCCAAATACAGATATTACATTTAGTATAAAAGGATTACCTGCCATTATTTGTTCAGGAGAAGCTAATATTCCTGATGGAGAAGTATTTACAGCACCAGTTAAAGATTCTGTAAATGGTACAATTACTTATAATACTCCAAGTCCTTATAATGGATATGTTTATAATAATGTCAGTTTAACTTTTAAAGACGGAAAAATAATTGAATGTCATTCATCAAATGATGAAGATAAACTTGAAGAATTGTTTAATACAGATGAAGGCAGTAGATATGTTGGAGAATTTTCATTTGGATTAAATCCAAAAATAATGCATCCTATGGGAGATATATTATTTGATGAAAAGATAGCCGGAAGTATCCATTTTACTCCAGGATCAAGTTATGATGAATGTGATAATGGTAATAAATCAAAAGTTCATTTTGATATGGTTTTAATTCAAAGAGAAGAATATGGTGGAGGAGAAATATATCTTGATGATGTATTAGTTAGAAAAAATGGTAAATTTGTTCTTCCAGAACTTAAAAATTTAAATTATGAAGATAACGAATAGTTATCTTTTTTTTAATATAATGATATAATAGTTATATAAATAGTCAAGGATGTGAAATATGAAAAAGAATATATTAAAAATATTTTTTATTGTTATATGTTTAATTTTTTTAAATGGATGTTCTTTTAATTATTATTTTTATGATGAGTATGATCCCAATACTCAGTTTCTTGAAGAAGAAAAAAGAATAGAAGCAGAAAGACAAAAAAAGATTAAATCGAGAAATTATATTGATGAAACTATGAATCCATATTTTTCTCTTTTAAATAATGAAGAAAAGCAAATATATTATGATATCTTAGAAAATGCTAATTCTTATAATAAAGAAGAATTTGAGTTAACTTATCAAATACCAATAGACAATGTTCATAAGGCATTTTTATCTGTTTTGTATGATAATCCTGAATTATTTTGGTTAAAATCATATGTATATTATACATATGAAGGAGAAGAAGAGGTAATATCAATTGTATTAAAATATTATGAAGATATAGAAGAATTAGATATAATGAAACAAAAATTAAATGATGTAGTAGATAAAGTTGTAAATGAAGCTAATAATTTATCAACAGCAATAGAAAAAGAAAAATATGTTCATGATTATTTAGCTAAAAAAATACAATATGACATGGATATGAAAGAAGATCAAAGAGCATATGGTGCATTAGTTTATGATAAAGCTGTATGTTCTGGTTATGCTAAAGCATTTCAATTAATTATGAGAAAACTAAATATACCAACCTTTTATGTAAATGGTGATATTACTAAAGATGGAGATTTGGGAGCACATGCCTGGAATATCATAAAATTAGATGAAGACTATTATAATGTTGATTTAACTTGGAATGATCGAGATAAAGATAATACAATTATTTATAAATATTTTAATATTAGTGATGAAGAAATAAATTCTAATCATGTTAGAAAAGAATTGTCTGAAAAACTACCTAATGCTTTAGGTGGAAAGTATAGTAATTTGTATAATTAAGTTTACTTTATTTAATAGAAATGATATATTATTTAGGAGGTATATAATATGAATAATTATTTTGAAGAAGCGATTAAATTAGCTAAAAATGGTGTAAAAAATAAAGAAGGTGGACCTTTTGGAGCTGTTGTTGTTGATAATAAAGGGAAAATAGTTGGATATGGAAATAATCAAGTATTAAAAAATAATGATCCAACAGCTCATGCAGAAGTTACAGCAATTAGAGATGCATGTAAAAAATTAAATACTTATGATTTATCAGAATGTAAAATTTATACAACAAGTGAACCTTGTCCAATGTGTTTAGGAGCAATAATTTGGTCTAATATAAAAGAAGTTTATTATGCTACAAGTAGAAAAGATGTTGATAAAATAGGTTTTAGAGATGAAGATATATATGATTATTTAGAAGGAAAAAATAATAAAATAATTAAGATAGAAAGAATAAAAAATGGGGAATGTGAAAAGTTATTAGATAGTTACAAAAATACAATATATTAGGAGGTTTATGGAAAAACTTAAATTAAAAAATCAAGATAATAATTTATTAAAAGTAAATTTTAGTAAAGCATTAGATAATTCATCATTTAAAGAATTAGTTAGTACTTTAGATTTACCTAATGATGTTTTAATGAAGTATACAAGTAAATTATTAGAAGTAAGTAAAGAATGTGAAAATTGTAAAAATTGTAAATCATTATTATCTTGTAAAAATAATATGAAAGGATATTGTTATAAGGCTAAAGTAATTAATGATGGATTAAATTTTTCTTATATAAAATGTAATAAAAAAATAGAGATGGATAAAAAGAATGAATATTTAAAAAATGTTTATTATTATGAAATTCCAACTAATTTAAAAAATGCTAGTTTTAAAAACATATATAAAGATGATGCTAAAAGAATTGAAGTTATAAAAGCTATTAAGAATTTTTATGATAATTATAAAAAAGATAATTATTGTAAAGGAATATATTTAGATGGCAATTTTGGATCAGGTAAAAGTTATTTAATAGCAGCTTTATTTAATGAACTTGCTAAGTATAATAAACAAAGTGCTATTATATATTTTCCAGAATTTTTAAGAAAAATAAAAGCTAGTTTTAAAGATGGTTATAATGAATTATTTGATAATATTATGAATATTTCCTTACTATGTATAGATGATTTAGGAGCTGAGAATTTAACAGAATGGGCTAGAGATGAAATACTTGGAAGTATTTTACAACATCGAATGGATAATAAATTACCTACTTTTTTTACATCTAATTTAAATTTAAAAGAATTAGAATCACATTTACAAATTAATAATTCTAGTTCAGATATTATAAAAGCAAGAAGAATAATGGAAAGAATAAAATACTTATCAGATGAAGTAATATTAATAGGTGCAAATAGAAGAGAAGAGTAGTTAAAACTCTTTTTTTACCTTGTAAAAATAGAGGTTTTATGGTATATTGTTTTTAGATAAAAGGAGGAGATATGAATAAGAAAAAATCTGGTAGTAAAATGTGGATTTTTTGGGCAATAGTATTAGTTGTTGGTTTTTGGTATCTTGTTTTAAAAGATGATGATTCTTCTATATTTAGTCCAAATGTCTTTCGTATTTTAGCATCTACTAGTACCGAAATGATGGAGGGGGATTTAAAAGCATTTGCAAAAAAGAATAATATTAATTTAGAAATTAATTATTATGGAGATTTAGAAATTGTTGATATTTTAAATACCAATAGTAGTGATTATGATGCTGTTTGGTTATCTAATTCTTTATGGTTATATCAATTAGAAAATTCTTATTTAACAAGTGATAGTAAATCTATTGTGATGAATCCTGTTGTTTTAGGAATAAATAAAAAGAAAGCAGAAGAATTAGGATTTGTTGGAAAAGATTTATATAATAAAGATATTTTAAATGCTATTCGAGATGGTAAATTAAAATATATTATGGCATCGGTTACCAAAACTAATACAGGAGCAACTACTTATTTAAATTTTTTAAATAATTTAGCAGGTAATCCAGAAGTATTAACAGAAGAAATGTTAGATAATCAAGAATTAAGAACTAATTTAAAAGATTTCTTTAAAGGTGTTGAAAGAGTATCTGGAGATGAAGAATACTTAAAAGAAATGTATTTAAATGGTGATTATGACGCAATGATTAACTATGAAAGTAATTTTATAGAATTAAATAAAAAATTAGTTAAAGAAGGAAAAGATCCATTATACTTAATATATCCAATAGATGGTGTTGCAATTAATGATATGCCATTTGCTTATATTAATAATGATTTAAAAGATGAAAAAAATAAAAATAAATTTTTAAAACTTCAAGAATATTTAAGAAGTGATGAAAGTATTAAAAAAATGGAAAAAATGGGTTATCGTTCTTGGTATGGTGGAATAAAAGAAAAAACTGATTCTAAGACATTTAATCCTGAATGGGGTATAAATACTTCTAAATATTTAAAAGATATGAAATATCCTAGTAAGAAAGTTATTACTAAAGCAATTGCGGTTTATATTGAAGAGTTAAGAAAACCAACTCATGTAGTATTCTGTTTAGATGTTTCTGGAAGTATGTATGGAGATGGTATAGAAGAACTTAAAGATTCAATGAATTATATTTTAAATTATGAAACAGCAAGTAAAGATAATTTACAATTTTCAGATACTGATAAAATAACTGTTATTACTTTTAATGCTGATGTTGATAAAGTATTTGATACTAAATTTGGTAAAGATACTAATGAAGTAATTAAGAATATTAATGAACTATCTCCTTATGGTGGAACAAATATATATGATTCAAGTATTAAAGGACTTGAAATATTAAAAGATGAAAGTGATGATTATACCAAAACAATTATTTTAATGACTGATGGTAAATCTAACAATGGAACATATAGAAATTTAAAGAACTATTATCAAAGTAATAAATTAAATATTCCAATTTATTCAATTACTTTTGGAAGTTCTGATGATAGAGATTTAAGAGAAATTGCTGAACTTACTAATGCTAAAGTCTTTGATGGAAAAAGTGGACTAAGAAGAGCATTTACAGAAGTAAGGAGTTATAACTGATGAAAAACAAAGATATTACATCAGCTATCATAGGAAGTGCTTTCTTTGCTGTTCCTTATCTTGCTATGAGTGTTGCTTTAGTTCCTTCTTTAGTAATTGGAGGACTAGCTTTTGGAGCAGGAGAATTAGTGTTTTCAGGATTTAAACCTAAATTAACATTAAAGGATACTAATCTTAGTTTATATCAGAAAATAGAACTTGCTAAAAAAGAGAATAAAGAAATTCAAAATTTAATACCAAAAGTAGAAAGAAATGAAACAAAAGAAGATTTAAAGGAAATTCATTCAAGTGTTGAAAAAATAATTTCTGTTGTTGAGAATGATCCTAAAAAAGAAAAAAGATTAAAAAATTTCTTTGATTATTATTTACCTGTTTTAATTAAAATAGTAGATAAATATGATGAAATAGAAAATCAAAAATTAATATCAAAAGAAGGAAAAGAATTTTTAACAAAAGCTAATAAAATGATTAAAGAAACAAATGATGCTTTTAAAATGATTTTATCTTCTTTATATCAAAAAGATATCATGGATGCTGATGCTGAAATGAAAGTATATGAGATGATGTTAAAAGCAGATGGTATAGTTGAAGAAGACTTATTGAAAGGAAGTGATAAGGATGAATAAAAAAACTATTATTGGAATTATAGTATTTGTAGTATTAATAGGTATTATAATTGGTATTAAAGCATTTGCAGATAATGATTCACCTTTAATTGGAGGAACAACAACGGTATATGTTGCAACAGGTGGAGGAAAAGAAGATTTTCTTGCGGATAAAGATGTTAATAAAATATTAAGAAGAAAATATCATTTAAATGTTGTATATGATACTTGGAGTAATGGTAAAACGATAACTAAACCATTAATAAGAGAAAGTGTAGGACTTGGAAATCAAAATATAATAAATCGTATGTCAAGTGGAGAAGATTTTGGAGTATTATCAGAAGGTGTTTCAAAATATGATGCATTATTTACATCTGATCAAAGATTTTATGATTATTATAAATTGTCTCCTAATAAAGAAGCAGGTGAAGCAGATAGATATACTGTTTTAAATGGAGGATTAACTTTAAATACACCAATTGTTATTTATTCTTGGGGACAAGTAGTTGATGCTTTAATTAAAGAACAAATAGTTACCGAAAATGATGGCGTTTATTATATAACTGATATGAATAAATTAATGAATTATATTTTAGAAGGTAAAAAATGGAGTGATATAGGACTTCCTTTATATGGAACAATTAATATTGCATCCACTGATCCAGTTTCATCATCCCCTGGTGCAACTTATTATGGATTACTATTATCCGTTTTAAGTGGAGGACAAGTAACTGCTGAAAATATTCAAAACAATTTACCAAAATTAAAAGAATTTTATCTTAAATCAGGATATATGAATAACACACCTGCAGATCTTTTTGAAAGATATTTAAAAACAGGTATGGGTGGAGAAGCCATGATAGTTGATTATGAAAAAAGTATAATTGATTTTTCTAATTCATCACCTGATGCATTTAAACAAGTAAAAGATGATATAAGAATTTTATATCCAGCTCCAACAATTTGGAATTCCCATTGTTTTACTGTATTTACTGAAAATGGTGGAAAATTATATGAAGCTTTAAATGATGCTGAAATTAGTCAAATTGCATGGGAAAGATATGGATTTAGAACTGGAGTAACTGGAGGAAACTATGATGTTTCTAAAATTGGTTTAGGTGTTCCTAAAACAATAACTAGTACTGTTACAAGTTTAAAAATGGATACATACAATGAGTTAATTAATTATTTAAAATAGGGAGGAAAAAATGAACGAATTAAAAGTAGAAAAAAAAGTAGAAGAGGATATTAAGGAAATAGCTGAAACAAAGGAGATAACAGAGAAAAAAATTGAACAATCTCTTAACTATGATTCTTTAACAAAAGAAGAACAAAAAGCAATAGATGAATTCAATGCTAAAATTAATATTGAAGATTCAACAGAAATACTTCAATATGGATTACCAGCACAAGAAAAAATATCTAAGTTTTCTGATAGTATATTAGAAAATGTTAAAACAAAAAATACAGGAGAAGTTGGAGAACTACTAGCTGACTTGGTTAGTCAAATTAAATCATTTGATGCCGATGTTGCTGGAAGTAGTAAAAAAGGATTATTTAGTAAATTATTTTCAAGTGCTAAGAAAGAATTTGATTATTTAGTAGCAAAGTACTCTAAAATAGAAAAGAATATTGATACTATAGAAGGTGGACTTGAAAAAGATAAATTACAAATGTTAAAAGATATAAATGTCTTTGATACAATGTATGAAAAGAATTTAGAATATTTTAAAGAAATATCTTTATATATTATAGCTGGAGAAAGAAAATTAAAAGAACTTCGTGAAGTAACTTTACCAGAACTTAAGAAAAAAGCTGAAAGTACTGGAGAACAATTAGATATTCAAAAAGTAAACGATATGGAACAAATGATTAATCGTTTTGAAAAGAAAATCTATGATTTAAAAACAACAAGAATTATATCTATTCAAATGGCTCCTCAAATTAGATTACTTCAAAATAATGAAGCAGAACTTGTTGAAAAAATTCAAAGTAGTATTACTAATACCATTCCTTTATGGAAAAATCAAATGGTATTATCACTTGGAATTAACAATGCTAAACGTGCTCTTAAAAATGAACAAGCCGTATCTAAACTTACTAACGATATGTTAGTAAAAAACAGTGAAACTTTAAAACAAGGATCAATTGAAATTGCTGAAGAATCTGAAAAAGCTATTGTTAATGTTGAAACATTACAAAAAACTAATCAAGATTTAATTGAAACATTAGATAAAGTAATTGAAATTCATAAGAATGGTAGAATTAAACGTCAAGAAGCTGAAAAGACTTTAGAAAATATTGAAAAAGAATTAAAAGAAAAAATTCTTGAAATACATGTAGAGAAATAATATGAAATATGATTTTAAAGATATTTATACTGATTTTTTTGGAGTAGAAGAAGAAACTAAAAAAGAATTAAATCAAGAACAAATAGAAATGTCTGATTTAATTCATAGAATTGATAATTTATATATAGATGATGTTTCTAAAAATATATTTAAAAATATTATAGAATATATGAGAAAATACAAAGAAGGAATAGAAAAAAATTATATTCCTTTTCGTATTATAATAGAATCAACTGGAGCAGAAGATAAAGAAATATCTGATATATTATATAAAGCATCAATAAACTATAATTATTTAGATGATGAAAGTCAGAAAGTATTTTCTTTTTATCGATATGAAAAAGATTATAAATTTGATAATAGTTTTCTAATATTTCAAGATTTAGTTGGTATAAAATTAGAAGATACTAAAGATGAACAAAGATTCTTTTATAATTTAGAAAGTGTTATAAAAGAAGATAAACATAAAATAATATTAATATATGGTAATAAAGAAGAATTAATTAATTTCTTTTTAGGATATGAAAGTATAAAAAATAATTATTTTGATTTTTATATTAAAACAATTAGTCCTGAAATAAATAATATTTATAATGAAACTTTAAATAGTTTAGATATTGATGATGATTTTAAAGTAAAAGTATTAGAATATATAGAAAAAACATATAAACCAAGAATAGATTATAAAGAATATATAAAAGATTTAGTACATTATATATCTTTTCATAAAGAATTACCTAAAATAGAAGAAAAGAAGACACTTGATGAAATTTTCTCTGAATTAAATGAATTAGTAGGTTTAAATGATATTAAAAAAGTATTACATGAACTTGTTGATGTTTTAACTTTAAAAGAAAAAACTAAAGGAACTTTAAATATTAAAGATTTAAATTTACATATGGTATTCTTGGGTAATCCTGGAACAGGTAAAACTACTATTGCAAGACTTATTTCTGGAATACTTTATAATTTAGGAATTATTAAAGAAAATAAACTTGTTGAAGTAGGAGTTAAAGATTTAGTAGCTGAGTATGTTGGTCAAACAGCTCCTAAAACTAGTATGGTTATTGATAAGAGTTTAAATGGAGTATTGTTTATTGATGAAGCATATGCACTTGCTGCAAAAAATGATAATTCTTATAATGCTGAAGCAATTGCAACTTTAATTCAAGCAATGGAAAATTATCGAGATAAATTAGTTGTAATATTTGCGGGTTATACAAAAGAAATGCAAGATTTCTTAGATTCTAACTCTGGTATTGTTTCAAGAATTGGCTATACTTTAGAATTTCCTGATTATACAACAGATGAACTTGTTGATATTTTTAAAACATTTACTAACAAAGCAGGATTTATTGTTGAAGATGAAGCAATTACTTACTTAAAAGAAATAATAAATGAAAATCGTAATATTAAAAACTTTGGTAATGCAAGATTTGTTAGAAATATATATGAAAAAACAATTGTTAAACATGCAAGTCGAGTTAAAGATAAAAAACAAGCTAAAATATTAAAAACTATTACTAAAGATGATATTAGTATTGAAAATTTAAAATTAGAATAAAAAGGAGTTATAATGGAAAAAGAAAAAAATAAAAAATTATCAATAATATTAATTGGAGTATCAATAGGTCTTGTTATATCTATTGCAGGAATATTAGTATATAAATTCTATCCAAGAAGTGATGAAGTAAGAAAAAATGGAACGGTTACTAAACAATTAGAAGTAAATCATACAAATGAAGATGCTAAAACAAATACAAATGATAAAGTAGTTTTAGATGAAGAAGATGTAAAGAAATGGTTAAACAGTAATAATGGTATTATTGAACTATATTATATTACATCTGAGAATGATTTTGATTATACAAAAGCAACCAAAAAAGATTATAGTAATTTTTTAGCAATGAGCTTATTATTTGGTGGATTAGCACAAGATAATTCTATTGAAAGTATAACTTTAAATGAAAAAGAAGATTATAATTATCAATATTCTTATCCAATAGAATTTATTAAAAATTTATTAAATAAATATTTTGGTATTGGCTTTGATATGATAGATATAAATCATATGAATAATAATTATAAAGGAGTTGCAAACTTTTCTATGGATGCAAACAAATTTACAGTTAAGGTTATTGCAACAGGATTGGATAATTATAATTCGGTAAATTTAAATAAGATATCTTTGAATGATAATAATATTATTGTAAATTATAATATAAAAGATTGCATGGTAAATGGTTCACTTGATAATTGCATTAATCTAGGTAATCGTGAACTTATATTAAAGAAAACTGATACAGGTTATAATATATTAAAAGCATATAAAGTAGAGAATTAGGTAAATCTAATTCTTTTTTGTTGATTAATTTATTTATAAATTATATAATTAAGTTATGGAGGAAGATATGGAATTAAATAAATATATGTTTAGAGAATATGATATAAGAGGAGTATGGGGGAAAGATATAAACGAAGAAGTATCATATTTAATTGGGAGAGCATTTGGTTCTAAATTAAAAAGACTTGGTAAAGTTGAAACAATTGTTGGATATGATAATAGATATTCATCACCTACAATTGAAAAAAATCTTGTAAAAGGAATACTTGAAAGTGGAGTTAATGTTGTAAGACTTGGTTTAGTTACAACACCTATGTATTATTATTCATGGGATTTATTAGATATAAAATGTGGATTAATGATTACTGCAAGTCATAATCCAAAAGACGATAATGGATTTAAATTTTCTTATAATGGTATTCATAATGCTTATGGAAAAAGTACTTTAGAGTTGTATGAAATGATTGTTAATAATAATTTTGAAAAAGGGGAAGGATCAGTTCGTGATGTTAATATAAGAAGTGATTATATTAAAATGATTACAAGTAATATTCAACTAGGTGATAATAAAATAAAAGTAGTATATGATTGTGGTAATGGAACAACAGCTATAATTGCCGATGATATATTTAATACATTTAAAGATAAATTAGATTTAGTGCCACTTTTTAATACATCAGATTCAAGTTTTCCTAATCATCATCCAGATCCTGCTGTTGAAGAAAATTTAACTTTATTAAAAGAAAAAGTATTAGAAACTAATGCAGATGTTGGAATAGCTTTTGATGGAGATGGAGATAGAGTAGGAGTTATTACTAATACAGGAAAATTCATGGATATGGATAAATACATGATATTAATATGGAGAGATTTAATCCACAAAAATGTGGAGAAAAAAACATTCTATGATGTAAAATGTTCATTAGCTTTAAAAGAAGAATTAGATAGATTAGGTGTAGAAAATAAGTTCTTTAGAACAGGAAACTCATATACCAAAGCAGAAAGTTATGAAGGAAATTATCCATTCTCTGGAGAATTATCTGGACATGTTTTCTTTAGAGATAAATTTCCTGGATATGATGATGGAATATATGCAGGACTTCGTATTGTTGAGATATTAACAAATACTAATAAAAATGTTGAAGAATTACTTGAAGGAATACCTGTTTATGTAAGTACACCGGAAATAAAAATTCCAACTGATGATAACATTAAATTTAAGGTTATCGATGAAATAAAAAAATATGTGGAAAGTAAAAATTATAACTTTTTAACAATAGATGGAGTAAAAGTATTATACGAAGATGGAGCAGCCCTTGTTCGAGCATCTAATACAGGACCTAATATTACAACTAGATTTGAAGCTAAATCTTTAGAAAGATTAGAAAGTATTAAAAAAGAATTTTTAGATAAAATAGATGAAATAAAAAGTAATTTATAAAGAATTAGGAAACTAATTCTTTTTTGTATAAATTTCTAAAACTTACCAATAATATAATTGGTGATTAAATGGAAAAAAAATTATATGATAAATTAGTTATGTCCCATATGCCAAAAGAAAATAGAGGGCAAAATGCTTTTATTGCTTTTGTAATAGGAGGTTTAATTGGAGCACTAGGACAGTTTCTTGTGGAGTTTTATTCTTATTATTTAGGACTTTCTTCAAGTGATGCATCAGTTTTTATGATAATAACTTTAATATTTTTTGCTAGTTTATTTACGGCTTTAGGATTTTTTGATAAATGGGTTAAATTTGCTAGATGTGGTTTAATTATACCTATAACAGGATTTGCACATTCTATGACAAGTGCAGCTATTGAATATAAAAAAGAAGGATATGTTACGGGACTAGGTGCTAATATGTTTAAGTTAGCTGGAACAGTTATTTTATATGGAGTAGTATCTGCTTATATATTTGGTTTTATTAGACTAATTATTATGGGAGGTATTTAATGACTACAAAATATAAAAATGTTTATATTAAAGATGTTTCAACAGTAGTTGGACCTTATGAATTTAAAGGACCCTTATCTAAAAGATTTGATAAACATTATGATGATATGTATTTTGGTACAGATAGTTTAGAAAGTGCTGAAATACAGTTAATGAAAGATAGTATTGATTTAGTTCTTAATAAAAGCAATTTAAAAAATAATGATATAGATTTATTTATTGCTGGAGATTTACAAAATCAAATAACTTCTAGTTGTTATACAGCATCCAGTTTAAATATACCATTTTTAGGAATATATTCAGCATGTGCAACTAATACAGAAGGTTTAGGTATTGGAGCAAATTATATAGAAAGTAAAATATGTAAAAATGTATTAGTAAGTGTTAGTAGTCATAATATGGTGTCTGAAAAACAATTTAGAAATCCAACAGAGTATGGTGCACCTAAACCAGGTACTGCTACTTTTACAGCAACAGGTGGAGCAAGTTGTATTTTAACTAATAAAAAAGGTAAAGTTCGAATAGAAAGTTCAACAATTGGAATACCACAAGACTATAATCAAACTGATCCTATGAATATGGGAGCTGTTATGGTTCCAGCAGCAGCTAATACTATTTATAAACATTTAACTGATTTAGGAAGAACAGTTGATGATTATGATTTAATTTTAACTGGAGATTTAGGTATATATGGTAAAGAAATATTAAAAGACTTTATGAAAAAAGAGTATAATATAAAACTTAAAAATTATAATGACTGTGGTGTAATGTTATATGATTTAGAAGAACAAACTGATGTACAAGCAGGAGGATCAGGACCCGTTTGTAGTCCATTAGTAGTTTATTCTGATATAATTAAAAAATTAGAAAATAAAGAGTTAAAAAGAGTTTTATATGTTGCAACAGGAGCTTTATTTAATCCTTCAATGGTTTTTCAAAAAAATAATATTATTAGTATAGCTCATGCTATAAGTTTGGAGAGTGTCGAATGATATACGTTTATTCTTTTTTATTTGCAGGATTTGTTTCAATGCTTGGACAATTAATATTAGATAATACTAAATTAACACCAGGTCATATAACTAGTTTATTTGTAATTATTGGAGCCTCTTTAGATATTTTTAATATTTATGATTTAATTGTTGCTCATGTTGGAGGAGGAGCATTAGTTCCAATTACTTCATTTGGACACTTATTAATACATGGAGGACTTGTTCGAGCTCATGATATGGGATTTATTGGACTTGCTATGGGAATATTTGATTTAACAGCATCAGGAATAACTTCAGCTATTTTCTTTGCATTTATCTTTTCTTTGTTTTTTAGACCAAAAGATTAAAAAAAATCAAGTAGATAATTCTATTTGATTTTTATTTATTCAAAAATTCATAGTAATATTCTTCAAATGTAATATTATGTTCTTTGATATATTTAGCAACTTCTAATCCAACATATCTATAATGCCATGGTTCATAGATATAACCTGTTATAGTTGAATCTTTTGGATATCTTAAAATAAATCCATATTTGTAAGCATTATCTATCATCCAATTAAATTCTTTAGTATTTTCAAAGTTAGTATAACTTAACTTTTTATTATCTATATCAATTGCAAGACCTGTATGATGTTCAGAGTATCCAGGACGAGCAGAGTAGGTATCAGCTTTTTCTTTACCATCTTTTTTCATATAATTATTATATAAATTTTCTTGATATTCAAGAGTTCTATATGTTGAAATAGCTCTTAAAGTATATCCTTCTATTTCAGCATCATGTGCCATCTTTATAAAAGCATTTTTGCATTCTTCATTTAATTTCATACCTGGTTTAGAATATTCAGATATATCTACTAAATTATCGGGAATAAAATTATTTGTAACATAATGATATTTATTAACAAGCATTAGTATATCAAACTTAGTAACTTCTTCTGTTTCAGTATAAAAACCATGATCCAGACCAATATTTACTCTTAAAACAATATCTTTAGAAAGTAAATTAGGATTTGTTAATTTATAATTATCATATCTTGTTTGATATTCCGGTTTATAAAATTTATAATCATTAAATGATACTGATTTATCCATTGGAATAGCTTTTAATGTTTTATTTGATTTATCTTTTACAATTACTATTAAACCCATTACAAAGATTAAAAATATTAATAAAAACATTCCTTTTCTCATAGTTTATCTCCTTAATTATATTATATAATAATTTTATAAAAAATATATCATTTATTGTCGTCATTTGATAATATTTCTAAATTTAAAGTTAGAATGTCACTGTAAGTGAAAGATTTAATTGATTCATTATTACCAATTGTTTTAATAGTAAAGATATAATTATAAGTATTTTCTATATATCCATTAAATTCTTCTATTTGATTTCTTGCTCCATTATATTTAAAATGTAGTTCTTTTCCCATTTCATTTTCTAATTTTTCTTTGATTTTAGATATCATCTTGGATACCCCACATACATACAACCATTTGTAATAATTCCTCCAATTCCTTTAGAACCATATTTAGTTTTTTCAAGAATTTTAATTAAATCAATTGGTTTATTTTTATCACTTAGGGCAACACTTGATGCAATAATAGCTGGATCTAATGCATGAATATTTATTCTTTTGGGACTAGAAGCAAAATTAGCTCCTGCTTTAATTAACTCCTCATAATTTGATTGACAAGCTCCTGCAATTATAATTAATTTATCTTGAGAATCTATTTTTCTTGCTGCTTTAACAGCATTTATAAAATTTATAGTATTTTTATAATTTTTATTATCACTTGTCGAACCCATTTTTTTATAATAAGCATCATGTCCAGTTATAACTAATATATCAGGTTTATATTCTTCTAATATATTTTTAATTTTATTTGATATTTCATCTTCCTTTAAATTAATTCCAAATGCTTTAACATGAACTTTATTATAAAAATCCATACAACGAGATAAATATTCTTCATCTCCATCTATATGAACAACTTTACCTGGTAAATAAAAATATTCATTTCTGTTTAAATTAATATCAAATCTATCTAAAAAAGTTTGATCATCTTTAATATTATTATTAACTTCAACTTTTTTCAAATCATTAATTGGACTATCAGCTTCAAGTCTTATATTTACTCCTTTTAAATATGCTATATCCGATTCTATATCAATTATTTTAAATATAGTATCATTATTATAGGAGTTTCTTGTAACTAAATCTCCAATATTAAAAGGCATATAATCATCTCCAAAAAATTATATGTCTTTTAAATTAATTTATTCTAAATTGTTTACTATTTCAACAAATACCTCTAAGGGTAATTCTTCAGCTCGACTTGTTAAAGAAAATCCGTATTTTTGAAGTATTTTTTCTATTATTTTTAAATCATAATTATTTAAATTATTTTTTATTGTTTTTCTTTTAAATCTAAATGAATCTTTTAATAATTTATTAAATAAATCTTTATCTTTTAAATATAATAAATTATCTTTTTTCTTTAGAGTAACTACTATACTATCAACATTAGGTTTAGGAATAAAAGCATTCTTTGATACTATAAACTCTTTTTTGATATTATAATAATAATTTAAAAATATTGTTAAAGAATTATATTCTTTAGTTTTAGGAGTAGCTGCAAATCTATCTCCAACTTCTTTTTGAACCATGACAGTTATACTTTGAAAAGGTAGATTTGATTCAATTATTTTTTCTATAATAGGTGTAGTAATATAATAAGGAAGATTAGCTATTACATATAAATTGTCATATTGATAATTATTTAAATCATTATTAATATCTCTTTTTAAAAAATCATCAAATATAATATCTATATTATTAAAATCTTGTAAATTATTCTTTAAAATAGGTTCTAATCTTTTATCTATTTCATAACATAAAACAATACTAGCAACTTTAGCAATTTCTTTTGTTAAATTACCACTTCCAGGTCCTATTTCAACAACTAATGAATTATCTTTTATATTTGAAACATCTACTATTTTTTTTAATATATTTTTATCTTGTAAAAAATTTTGTCCTAAACTTTTTTTAAATTCAAATTCCATTTTACACCTATTTTTCACTTATTTTATATGCAGAAAATACTCCTAAAAAGAAAAGTATTATACCAACAAGTATTTCTATTATTGAAATATCGTAAGTTATTAATGGTTTAATAATTGCTATACAACTAGCTAAAACAAATCCAAATACAGCATAGTAAGTTTTGGTTTCAAATTTTTTAAGAAGTAATTCAATTAATTTAGATACTAAAACTATTCCAATTAATACTCCTATTCCAAATATACCAAGAATTAATATATTATGACCAATTAAACTAAAATCCGTAATAGATCTAACTGTATTAATAATAGGTTGATAGTATCCTACTAACATTAGAACAAAACTTCCACTTATACCAGGAATAACCATCGTAGCAGATGCTAGTATTCCAACTAAAAATAATATTAAATATCCAATAGGAGATAAATTATTTAAATTAACTTCATTACCTGTTTTAAGAAAAGCAAATAAAATAATAAATGCAAAAGCTAAAAAGGCTATTATATAATTGCTAATTTTTTTAGAATCTTTATTTTTTTTCATATTTTTTATTATTAAAGGCATACCTCCAATTATTAATCCTAAGAAGAATAGAGTAGTTGCAAATGGAAATTTTTCTAAAGATAATCCTATTATTTTACTAAATAAAAGTAAAGATAAGATAACACCAATTCCTAATGGAATAATAAATTTTAAATTTTTTTTAAAATTAGTAAAGAAATGACTAATAGTATCAATTACTTGTTCATATATTCCAAGTGTTATCATAAGGGTTCCTCCACTTACTCCAGGTATAACATTGGCTAGTCCTATAATCATTCCTTTTAATATTAATAATATATTTTTTTTCATAAAAATGTTCCTTTCTAAATCTCTATAAGTATATCTTATATATTTAATTTTTTCAAGTTTTAAAAAAAATAGCACTCTCTATTGACAAGTGCTAAAAAATGTGATATGATTAATTCGTAATAAGGAATAAAGAAACTTATTATGGGTATTATAATCTATGTCGTGCTACCTAATCGTAACACGTTATGAAAGGAAGATGATATTATGATGTTAGTACCTAGACATGATTTTGATTTTCTTGATGAAATATTTGATGATGGATTCTTTAAAGGAAAAGAAAGAAACTTGATGAAAACCGATATTCGTGAAAAGAATGATAAGTACATAATTGATATGGATTTACCTGGATTTGATAAAGAAAATATTAAACTTTCTTTACATAAAGGATATTTAAATATTTCAGCTAAAGTTAATAAAGAAGAAAATCATGATAAAGATGAAAAGTTTGTTCACAGAGAAAGATTTATGGGTGAATGTTCAAGAAGTTTCTATGTTGGAGATGATATAGAAGAAGAAGATATTCATGCTGAATTTAAAAATGGAATTTTAAAAATAGAAGTTCCTAAAAAAGAACTTGAAAACAAACATAATGAAGTAAAAAGAATTGAAATTAAATAAAGATCAAAGAAATTTGATCTTTTTTTCTTGCATTTTTTATAAATATTGATATAATGAATATGAAAATGATTTTCAAATTGGAGTTGTTATGAAAAATTATAATACTAAACAAAAAGATATGATATTGGATATTATTAAAAATAAAAAATATGATTTTACTATTAAAGAAATATATGAAGAATTAAATAAAGAAGTTGGATTAACAACTATATATCGGTTAGTTAATAAATTAGTAAATGATAATATTTTAAACAAATATATTAATCAAGATAATATTACATATTATGAATATTTAGGAGAGTGCAAAAAAGATAATCATTTTTATTTAAAA
>CAMVLU010000008.1 GCA_947168405.1 uncultured Clostridia bacterium | reverse complement strand
AACAACATATGATAATTTAAAAAATAAATTATTTAAAGAAAAATTAAAATATTTCTTTGATTTACTATCTTGTATATCAAGACCATATTTAGTATTTGGAGAAAAAGATTATAAAATTCAAGATAGTTATACTTCGATAGATAAATTAATTGATTATTATAATCAATTAAATGTTTCAGTAGTAAACGGTATTATAGAAGAACCAGATATTAATATTTTAAGTATGAATTTAGAACCTGATATTCATTATACAACAGAACAAAAAAAGAAAACTATTCAAGATTTAATAAATAGAATTGATTCTATAATTGATAATAAAAAATTTACAATTTTGATGACTCATTCAGATTTAAGTGTATTAAAACATGAAAAAGAATTATTAAAATATTTTGATTTAATTTTAACAAAAACTAATTCTAATGTAGAACAACCTTCATTTTTTGATAGATTTAAACCAAAAGAAAATAAAGTTATAAATAATTTTTTAATAGAAAATGGTGGAGTTCATCAAACTGAAGAAATGGATTTTATTAAAATTAGAAGATACAAAAAATAAAAAGGTATTCCTTTTTATTTTTTATTATTATAGTTTAAGAATAATTTATTTAAATTCTTTTTAGGTAATCGCATTTTAATATTTTTTAAAATACTTATTTTATAAGTTTTAACATTATCTTTAAATTGTTCCCCATCTACACACCAAGGTTTAACTTTATCTAGAAACTTTACTTGAAAACTACTACATTTATATACTTCAACTCCAGATACTCCTTGCAAATGATTAGTTTTTAAATTATAAAAGGCTTTTACTATATCAATTTTTTTATATAGACTACAAAGCATTATTTCAATCTTGGAATCATCTAACTTCATATCACGATAAAAATTATTAACTCCAGCAATATGATTAGCATTAGAAATTATAATAAATGAATATTTTCCAGAATGTTTTTCTCCATCTACTAAAAATTCTATTCGGTATTTAGGAATTCTATTAAATATTTGTTTTAATACTTCAACAGCATATGCAAGCCAACCTAGTCTTTTCTTTAATTCATGAGGAGTCTCATATGGTATTTCCATAAATTTACCATAGGACGCAACATAAGTAAACGCATGATTATTAATAAGTCCTACATCAACATCCATAACTTCTCCAGATAATATTAATTTTAAATTAGTATATAAATTACTTACAAGTCCATACATGTGTCCTATATCATTCATTGTTCCAATAGGTAAATGAGATATAACTAATGGTTTTTCTCTTTTTAAATTACCATTCATAACTTCTGAAAATGTTCCATCTCCACCCATTGAGATAACAAGATCGATATCATTATCTAATCCTTTAATAATTCTAGTAGCATGTCCTCTTTTTTTTGTATAAATTATTTTAGATTCATAGTTATATTCACTTAAGATTTTTTTTATTCTCTCTTCATGTTTACTAGAAAATCCTCTTCCACTTTTAGGATTAATTATAGCAACACATTTCATTTTATCACCTAACTTCTACCACTTATTTTCAACATCTTTTGGAACTTTATCATTTTGAATTGCTTTTATTAACTTACTTCTTTTTTCATCAGATAATTCTTTACCTGTCATATAAGATAATTCATCTATTACTTCATTTAATACTTTTTCATCTTTAAAATTACCTGATTTTAATTTTTCTGCTAAAGAAAAAATAGTATTTTTATTAATATTAGTCTTCTTTTCTACTTTTTTAAAGACATTTTCGTTCATATTACCTCCCATATATTATATGAGATTTAATTAATTTCTACTATTTTTATCCATTCTTTTTTTTAAGTCTTCTCCCCTTTTAGTAAATACATCAAGTTGTTTATAAAAATTATCCTTTTCTATTTCTTTATTTTTATATCTTTCATCAAGTTTATTAATTGCTTTATCAAGTCCTTTTCTTTCTTCTTGCAAATAGTCAAATTCACGATTAATATAATCTTTTTTTATTATCATTTTTTAGTCCTTTCTTTAAATTTTAATATAATTGGAGTTCCTGTTAATTCTATATTTTCTCTTATTTTATTTTCTAAATAGCGATAATAAGAAAAATGAATTAAATTTTTAGAATTAACATAAAAAACAAATTTAGGAGGTGTTACATCCTCTTGGGCAACATAATAAATTTTTAATCTTTTACCTTTATAAGATGGAGGTAAATTTAAATTATAAGCTTCTTCAATTATATCATTCATAATACTTGTTGCAATTCTTCGATGATTTGCTTCATAGGCATTTATTATTTCAGGCATAATTAAGGATATATTTTTTTTCTTTAAAGCACTTACAAAGACAATATTAACAAAAGATAAAAATTGGAATTCTGCTTTAATTAATTTGATAAAATCATTTTTTTCTTTTCCATCATTTTCATCATATTTATTTACAACTATTACAATTCCTTTACCAGCATCTACTGCATAACTTGCTATATGTTTATCATGTTCTTTAATACCATCTTGATAATCTATAACAAGAACACATACATCACTTCTTTCAATGGCTTTTAAACTACGAAGTAGACTATATTTTTCAATATTTTCATAGATTTTACCACGTTTTCTCATACCAGCTGTATCAATTACAACATATTCTTCTCCATTATATTTAAATATTGAATCAACTGCATCTCTTGTTGTTCCTGCAACATCTGATACCATTAATTTATCATTTCCTAATATAGCATTTACTAAACTACTTTTTCCAACATTAGGTCTTCCAATAAAAGAAAATTTAATTCGATTATCATCTTCTTTCTCATACTTTGGAAAATCTTTAACAATTAAATCTAATAATTCTCTAACATTTTTAGAATGTTCTCCACTTATTTCAATATATTCAGAGAATCCTAATTCATAATAATCATATTTATGAATTAAACTTTCTTTATTATCAATTTTATTTAATACAACAATTACTCTTTTTCCACATTTATGTAATAATTCTGCTAAATATTTATCATTAGCATTAATTGATTCTTTTGAATCAACAACAAAAAGGATAACATCTGCTTCATCTATTGCAAGTTCTACTTGAGTTTCAATTAATTTGTTAAAACTTTCCTCACTTAAATCAAGTCCACCTGTATCTATTAAACTAAATTTATAATCTAAATAAGTTATTTCACTATAGATTCTATCTCTTGTAACACCTGGAGTATCCTCAATAATAGATATTTTAGCATGAGACAATTTATTAAATAAAGTTGATTTTCCAACATTAGGTCTTCCAACTATTGCAACAGTTTTTAGTTTCATACTATCATTCCTTTCTGCTACATTATATCACATAATTCTAATTTTCCAAAATTCAAATTAAAATCATTATATAAATTGACGTATTGATATTAATTTGATAAAATTTACCTGGTGATTATATGCAAATACTTTTTTGTGATAACTTACTTTCGGTAAGAATTGTTTATTTATTTAAAACATTTTTAAATATAATTAGATTTATTATACCAATAATATTAATAATTAGAATATCAATAAACGTATATAAAGGTGTAATAAGTGAAAATGATGATAAAAATGAAATACTTAAAAATTCAAGTAATAAGGTTATAGCAGCAATTATAGTATTTTTAGTACCTACTGTTATAAGTGTTATTATTTCCTTTTTGGGAATGATAGATAATAATGCAACAAAAGTTGAAACGTCATTTTTAACTTGTTATAACTACGTTAATAAAGAGGTATTAATTGAATATATAGAAAATGAAAAACAAAGAATTAATGATGAAAATGAACAGGATAGACAACAAAGTCAATTATATATTGCCGCTAATAAAGCCTATAAAGAAAACATACCAAGCATAAATAAAAAAAATAATAATTCATCTGGAACATATTCTAGTAATATTACTGATTTAAAGCGACAAAATCATGTTTATATTGAAAATGGAACTTTTTATTATCCAAATGATATTCCTTCAGGACAAAATTGTGATGGATTTAATCCTTCTACAAATGGATATAATAGTTATTTTTATGATATGCTAACCAAATTTGTAAATGCTGCTAAAACTGCTGGACATACAATAGTTATTCCTGATGGTGGATGTAGAAGTTATTCAACTCAACAAAGTCTTTCTTCAAAATATTCAAGTACTCCTGGAAGAGCTGCTTCTCCTGGAAAATCAAAACATGGTTGGGCAATTGCTTGTGATTTGCAATTTAGAGGAAATGGATGTACATTTGGAAATAGAACTGATTCATCGTGTGCATCGATGGCTTGGGCTCATCAACATGCAGCTGAGTTTGGATTAGAATTTAATTTACTAAATGCCTCATATAAAGAAGATTGGCACATTCAACCAATTAATATAAAAGGATATAGTACGAAAGGAGTAAATGATCAAGTACAATGAAAAACTATTTAATTGAAAATAAAAAAATACTAATAATAATTATTATTTTAATTATAATATCAATAACTTTATCTATTATTATTTCATCATCAAATAAATCAAATCCTCTTATTATTAATAATTACATATCAAGATTAAATTCTAACATTGATTATAACTTGAATCAATGTGATTTTAAACAAATTGTAGGTGAAAACGAAATTCCCTATTTTAAATTAAATGATGAAGTATTTAATAACATAAATGAAGATATATTAACAAACTTTATTTCTAGAGTTTGTTATCAAGAAGGAAAAATTAGTTACAAAACCTCTTTAAGTAATAATATATTATCTGTTTTAATATTATATAGTTTAGAATCCGGAAGTGAATTATATCATATGGAATATAAAACATATAACATAGATATAAAAAATAAATCATTAATTGATAATCAGACATTATTAACGAAATATGATATAAGTATAAATGAAATAGAAAATATTGTTCAAAATAAATTAAAAGAATATTATAATTACGAAAAAACTACAAGTTTTTATAACAATGAATCATTTACAGAATATTTAAAAATATTAAAATATGAAAAAATAAATTTAAATAATATGAATTTATATGTAGATAATAATAAATTATATCTATATAAAACTTATTCTGAATCAGAGGCAATGATATTAGATAACAATTATCCATTTATTACATATGAATTTAAGTTAAATTAAAATGCATCAAACTGATGCATTTTTCATTTGTTCCATATAAGTATTAACTCTAAAAGCCCATCTAACATCTTTGTGATATGAATTATAAATTGTTCCAGGTGTAGTTAATTCTTTATCATAAAAATTCTTTCTAATATATTTAATATATGCTTTAATAGAATCTTCTATATTACTAAAACTTCTATAATATCCTCCAAAACAAGCTGTTTCTCCAATCATTTCTTTATTATAAGGAAGTTTTCCAACATTTTTACATTTAGTTACTAAAACACTACAAGTATCACCACAATCACCATTTTCAACTATCATTCCAGCTACTAAATAAGGATTAACACCATTGACTATCGAATATTTTGATATCAATTCTCCATATCCTGATAATTCTCCTTTTAATCCTGTATTTATTTTATTACCAATAACAACTGCATCTACATCTTCATAACTTAAATTGTTTTCAAACATAACATCTATATCATCTACAATAGAATTATTTTGTGAATTACTCTTTTCCTTTGTTTGAATAATTAAATTATAATGACTAGTTAAATTATTAGTTAAAGAAATAGCGTTAACCCATAAAATATTAAACAAAAATACAAATACTATTAAAATGATTTTTCTTTTCATACTACTAACCCCTCTTAATTACTGATATACTCTAACATGTATTTCTTTTTTATCTAAACTAACAAAATAAGATTTATCTCTTCTCATATTTAGTATTTTATCCATTTTATCAAATTCTTTGGCATGATCTTCTTTATTTTTATTATTTAAAATATATATAATATTATTTATATGACCTGTTGCCTGCTCTAAAAATCTAATAACAGGACTTGGAATTTTACTAAACCACAATGGTGATATTAAAATTATATTTTGATAATTATTTAAATTAAGATCACATCTTTTAATAGGAATATTGTTATTTGTAAACTTTGTAAAAATGTTTACACTATTTAACGTTTCTATTTCATATACATCAGCATTATACTCTTTTTTATATTGAGATACTATTCTTAATATGTCTTTATCCCTACTAAAGAAAACTACTAAGTTCATCTCCATCACCAATATATATATTACAATGATTTTAAAAAAATGACAACAAAAAAATCATATTTTAAAAAAAATTTCTTAAATATTTAATTTTTAAAAAATTATTTAGTAGTTTTTAAATAATTAATAGCATCTTCTAATTTATTTACTGATACTACTTTTACTTTATAATTAAACTCTTTTTTTACTTTCATAGCTTCTTCATAATTATCTTTTGGAACAAAGAAAATATCTGCTTTATCGGAAACAGCTCCCATTAATTTATATCTTACTCCCCCTATTTCTCCAATATTGCCATCTGTATCTATAGTTCCTGTTCCAACTATTTTTCTTCCTTTTGTTAAATCTTCATTAATTAGTCTATCATATATAGCAAGTGATAACATAAATCCACCTGACGGACCTGATTCATTCCATTTAAATTTTAAATTTATTTTTGGATCTACTTCATAGTCAGTTATATTAACTAAATATAATCCAATTAATTTTTGATTATCAAATTCTCTTATTTTAGCATAGCAATTTATTTCTTTATTATCTCTTTTTACTTTAATATTTACTTTATCTCCTATATTTAAAGTTTGTAAATACTCTTTATATTTTTTATTACTTGTTATTTTAATATCATTTACACTTATTAAAGTATCACCTACTTCTATATCAGTATCACTTTCGTTACTAACAGATATTACTTTATAATAAGAATCTTTTATAGTTATTTCTTTATTAGCAAGTTTATATGCATTTATTATAGCATTATTATTAGCTTCTTCTAATAATAATTTTTCTCTTTTATCTATTTCTTTTACAGTTTCCGATTCATCTATTTTAGAATCATTTATACTTTCTAAATCCCATGATTTAATTATCATACTTAATAAATATGTTGGAATAGTTGCATGCATTTCTTTAACATATGCTAAATTATAACTTCCTGCTTCTCTTCCATCTAACTCTATTCTATCATTTAAATTAATTGTTCCTCCCCCAATATAAATAAAATACGGAAGTGGATATACACATATAATAAAGATAATTATATAAACTATTAATTCTTTATAATTTTCTTTAATAAATTTTTTTATTTTTTCATATATTTTATTAAACATATTATCAACTAATTAATTATAACAAAAATAAGGATTATTATGAATAAAAAATTAAATAAAATATTATTATTAATGTTTCTTACTATAAGTTTCTTAGAATTATTTAGTCATTCTAATGTTGTAAAAGAAGCTATTATTAATAGTTCTAAATTATGGTTTTACAATTTAGTTCCTAGTATATTACCTATCTATTTATTTATTGATATCTCTTTAAATTATAATTATTTTAAATATATTGATATTATACTTTATCCATTATTAAATAAATTATTTAATATTAAAAAGAATATATCTTATATATTTATACTATCTATTTTAAGTGGATTTCCTAGTAATAGTAAATATTTAAAAAATGCTTTAGATAATAATTTAATTAATATTAAAGAAGCCAATAGATTATTAATATTTACACATTTTTCTAATCCTTTATTTATTATAGAAGGTATAGGAGTTAACTTTTTAAATAATAAAAAAATAGGTATTATTATTTTAATAAGTCATTATTTAGGAAATATAATTCTTGGTATTTTAAATAGAAAAAGTTATGATAAGATATCAAATAATAATTTAGAATATAAAAAAAATAGTTTTATTAATACTTTATCTAATTCCATAACTAATACTTTTTCTATATTAATTCTTCTTTATGGAATTATTACTTTTTTTATGATTATTACTTCTTTAATAAATATAAATTTTAATATAAATCCTATAATAAATAGTTTAATATGTGGATTACTTGAAATAACTAATGGTATTAGTTTAGTATCTCAATTATCTATTCCTGTTATTTATAAAGGAATAATAATTACTTTTCTACTTTCTTTTGGAGGATTATGTATTCATATGCAAGTATTTAGTATATTAAAAGAGTATTCTTTAAAATACTCTTCATATTTAAAATATCGAATAATTCATGGTATTGTTTCTAGTTGTATTTTCTATTGTATATATATATCTATTGCAAAATGAATTTTAAAATTATCCTCTAAATTACGATGTGAAAAAACTATATCTAAACTATATAACCCTGTATCTTCTCTTTCAGGAAAATCATTAGGATATAAAGTAGTTCCTTCAAAGGTAATATATCCTTTACTTGAATCAGGTATTACATATTTTATGCCATTATAGGTAATTCCTTTCTCATTAGTATTATCAAGTATTTGTAAATTAATTGTTGAATTATTCTTTCTCGTTAATGTAAAATTTTTACTATCAACTTTAGTTAGTTTTACTACTGGATTACTACTATCAATAATATCATCATATATTATCTTGGTAACCATATTTTTATAATCAGTTACTTCAGTAATAATTTCTTCATATTTACTTCTATCACGATAAGTATAAGTAACACTTGTAATACTAGCCATTATTACTACAACCACCAACATTGTTAAAAGTAATTCTATAGTTGTAAATCCTTTTTTATTCATATAATCACCTATTTTCTATATAAATTATATAATAAAGAAAACAATTTGTAAATGAAAAAAGAAAAGTTATTGTAACTCTTCTTCAATTCTCATAAGTTGATTATATTTACAAATTCGATCAGTTCTTGACATAGAACCTGTTTTTATTTGTCCTAAATTAAGTCCTACTGCAAGATCAGCAATTGTTGTATCTTCTGTTTCTCCACTTCGATGAGAGATTATTGTTTTATATCCATTATCTCTTGCAAGTTTAATAGTTTCTAATGTTTCTGTAATAGTTCCTATTTGATTTACTTTTAATAAAATGGCATTTCCGGCATGTTTATCTATTCCCATTTGTAAACATTTTTTATTTGTAACAAATAAATCATCGCCAACTAATTGAATTCTATCTCCTAATCTTTCAGTAATTTTTGTAAATCCTTCCCAATCGTTTTCATCAACTGGATCCTCAATTGATATAATTGGATATGTTGTTACTAATTCTTCATAGAAATCTATTAATTCATCAGTAGTTAAACTTCTTCCTTCTCCAACTAGTTCATATTTTCCATCTTTATAGAATTCTGATGCAGCAACATCAATTGCTAAATTTACATCAACTCCAGGAACATACCCTGCTCTTTTAATTGCTTCAACAATTAGTTCAAATCCTTCTTTATTAGAATTCAAGTCTGGGGCAAATCCACCTTCATCTCCAACTCCTGTTGCTAAACCACGTTCATTTAAAACTTTCTTTAAATTATGGAATACTTCTGCTCCAACTCTTACTCTTTCTTTAATCGTATCACGCATTGGAATAATCATAAATTCTTGAAAATCAAGTTTATTATCAGCATGTGCTCCTCCATTTATAATATTCATCATTGGACGAGGTAATTCAGTTCCATCTCCTATATATTTATATAAAGGTAATCCTTTATTAATAGCACTTGCTTTCATAGCAGCCATAGATATACCTAAAATTGCATTAGCACCAAATTTTGATTTAGTTTCAGTTCCATCTAACTCTATCATTGCATAATCAAGTTCTTTTTGATTTTCAGCATCCATTCCAATTACTAAATCTCGAAGTGGTCCATTTACGTTTTCTACAGCTTTTAATACACCTTTTCCTAAATATCTTTCTCCACCATCACGAAGTTCTAAGGCTTCTCTTTCTCCAGTTGATGCTCCACTTGGAACAGCAGCTCTTCCCATTACCCCATTTTCTAAGATTACATCTACTTCTACTGTTGGATTTCCTCTTGAATCTAATATTTCTCTTCCTATTACATTTTTAATTTTCATATTTTTTCCTCTCATTCTTTATTTATTTTTTGTCTCAATTTCTTGAAGTTCAAATCTGTATTTTTGTAAAACTTTAGGATATTTTTCATGATCTACTTCACTTAAAAACATATCCATAGGTCTTGCATATAATTTACCATCTTCATATAATCCACGATAAATTACTAATTTTTCTTTTGTTTCTGAATGTATTGCAATATCAAGAACAATATATAAATCTCCTTTAAAATGTTTATCTACCTTTTTTTATTTTATTTCATTCATTTTTTTAATTCCTCCACGTATTTTTTAAATTCTGCTCCACGTTCTTCACATTCCTTGTATTGATCCCAAGAAGCACTTGCAGGACTAAGTAATACTATATCTCCTTTATTAGATACTTCTAAAGATTTTTTAAATCCATCTTTTAAGTGTTCAAATATATAATTTTCTATATTATTGTTATTAGCAAATTCTCTTACTCTTTCTCGACATTCACCTATTCCAATTATAACTTTAACATTTTTTATATAATCGTTTAAATCATCAAAATTTTGTCCTCTTTCAAGTCCACCTAAAAATAAAATAATTGGTTCATGAAAACTTGATAAAGCAATTTGAGTACATTTAATATTAGTTGCTTCCGTATCATTATAATATTTTACTCCATTAACTTCATCTACATATTCAAGACGATGTTCTACTCCTCTAAAGTTTTTTAAAACATTTATAATTACATCATTTGAAACATCAAATAATTTTGAAACTAAAATAGCATCCATAGCATTTTGAACATTATGATTACCTTTTAAAAACATTAAATTTCGATTCATTACTAATTCATCATGATAATAAATATTATTATTTTTATAATAAACATCTTTTTTATTATTTAATGATATATATAATTTTTGAGATTTAATATCTTTTGTTTCTTCAATAGAATCTTTATTATCAACATTTAATATAGCTATATCTTCATTTGTTTGATTTTTAAATAATTTAGTTTTAACTTTTTTATATTTATCATAACTTCCAAAGAAATCTATATGAGCAGGACTTAAATTAGTTAAAACTGCTATATTTGGTTTAAATTTATCAACATTAGCAAGTTGTTGACAAGATATTTCAGAGACTATAATATCTCCAGATTTTACTTTATCTAAAATACTACATAAAGGTGTACCAATATTACCTGCTAAATGAACAGGAAGACCAGCACTTTCTAATATTTTATATGTTAATGTTGTTGTTGTTGTTTTTCCATTTGAACCTGTAATTGATATAATTTTTACATCTTTAGGAAGTAAATTATAAGCAAGTTCTACTTCATTAATTACCGGAATATTTAATTCATTTGCTTTTAATACATATTTATGATCATTTCGAATACCAGGATTTTTAATAATATAATCTATTGTATTATCTATTAAATCATCTGGATGACTTCCAAATATACAAGTAATACCTAATTCTTTTAATTTATTAATTTGGTTAGAATCTAATTTATCTTCTTGATTATAATCATTTACAATTATTTCACAATTTAATTTATATAAAGTAAGTGCTGCACTAAAACCACTTCTAGCAAGTCCAAGTATTAATACTTTTTTATTTTCAAACATTTTATCACCAGAAATATTATATTATTTTTAAAGTTAAAAGTAAATGAAATTGACGACTTTTAATTATTATTTTATAATAAATTTGGTGATTATATGATTTTTGCTAGTTCTAATGAAGGAAAAATTAAAGAAGTTAAAAACATCTTAAATATAGATATTAAATCTTTAAATGATTTAGATGAAAAAATAGAAATTAATGAAACAGGAAATACATTTTTAGAAAATGCAATTCTTAAAGCTAAAGAGATATATAATAAAACAGGTACTCCTACTATAGCAGATGACAGTGGTTTAGAAATTGATGCTTTAAATGGATTTCCCGGAGTTAAAACTCATCGTTTTTTCGAAGGAACTGATTTAGATAGAAATAAAGAAATACTAAGAAGAATGAATAATATAAAAAATAGAACATGTTATTTTGTTTGTAGTATAGCATATTTTGATGGAATAAATTTAGAAACATCAGAATATCGTTTAAAAGGTAGTATTGCCAATAACATAAATGAAAACAATGGTTTTGGGTTTGATTCTATCTTTTTATATAAAGGAAAATATTTATCAGACATGGATATAAATGAAAAAAATATAATTAGTCCAAGAAAAAAAGCCCTTATTAAATTAAAGAACTCGAAAATTTTACAAAAAAATGTTGATTTCTCAAATTAATTATGCTATTATAATTGAGTATTTATGTTTTGGACCCTTAGCTCAGTTGGTTAGAGCAATCGGCTCATAACCGATCGGTCATAGGTTCGAGTCCTATAGGGTCCACCATTTATTTTTTTTATGCGGGTATGGCGGAACTGGCAGACGCGCTAGTCTTAGGAACTAGTTCTTCGGAGTGCAGGTTCGATTCCTGTTACCCGCACCAAGTTGTATGTTGGGTGGACCTATAGGTTCATTTTTTTATAAAAAAATACTAATATTAATATATTAGCATTATTTTTTTATACATTTTTGATATTTCTTATATTATCTCTTTTGTTTATAACATTATCTGTTTCAATCAAATATGTTAACATATAAAAAGTATCATCATAGTATTTTTTTAATGTAATATTAGATAAATTCTTATATTTATTATCAATTTTACCTATTACTCCCATCTTATTAATAACAAATTTAATTGTATTAAATACAGATGGATTATAAGACTTATATTTATCATAATCTAAGCATATAAATTCATATATTTTATTTAATATGATTCTTTTCATATTAATACCATTATTATTAACACTGGTATATGAAAGAAGTAATTCATAAATATCATTTGGAACTAATTCTCTTAAATCTTCATAATTAATATTTTTACTAGAAATAACAATTTTATCATCTAAATAAAATGGTTCTAAAGAAAAACTCTCTAATATTAAAGGTATATTATGAAATATAATACTTTGACATAAAGTTGATAATTTAGTTTTTTCATAATAAGTTTTTATACTTTCCATTAAATATTCCATATTAAGAATAAATTCTAAAAAATTAATAAAAGATGTTTGAGTTCTCTTTTTACTATTTAAATTTACTCCAATAAATTCTAGATAAGAATAACAATCTAAAAAAGTATCACGATATTTCCAATTATTAAATAAATAAGTATTAACATAATCAAAATAAGTATAATCCATTTTATTATAATTAACACATTTAGAATTCAAAACATTAATTATTTTATTGTATTCATCTTTATAAGATGTTTTATTATTTAAATTAAAAATAGGAGTTCTCATATTATCACCTGCACATTTATATTGTTTTTTTTTCAATAAATAATCTTGTAATTATTATATAATATATTCTTTAATTTTAATAGAACAAATTTATAATTTGACATAATTTTTATTTTTATTTTTTTTATAATTTGTTATAATATTAATATAAGAAAGGAAAAGATATGGAAAAAGCTATTGTTTATTATACGAAAGAAATAACACCAGATAATTTAATAAAAATATATGAAAAACTAGGTGTTGAATTAAAAGGAAATATAGGAATTAAAGTTTCTACTGGAGAAGCTGGTTCTAAGGGATATTTAAAAGCTGATGTAATTAAACCATTAGTAGATAAATTAAATGGTACAATCATTGAATGTAATACAGCATATCCTGGAAAAAGAAATAATGCTAATGAACATATGAAAGTTGCCAAAGATCATGGTTTTACTGAAATGGGAAAAGGTGTTGAAATACTTGATGATACAGGAGAAATTAAAATACCAGTTCATAATGGAAAACACTTAGAATATGATATCATTGGAAAAGGATTTGAACATTACGATTCATTTATTAATTTAGCACATGGTAAAGGACATGCTATGGGAGGATTTGGTGCTAATTTAAAAAATCAATCGATTGGATTTGCTTCACGTAATGGTAAAGCATATATTCATTCTTGTGGAAAAACAGAGAGTCCAATTAAATGTTGGATGACTAAATATGACCAAATTGATTTTATCGAATCAATGGCTGAAGCAGCTACTGCAGTTCATGAATATCTTAAAGATACTAATAGACAAATTATTTATATAACAATTATGAATGCTTTATCCGTTGATTGTGACTGTGATTCTAATCAAGGAGATCCAGTCATGAACGATTTAGGAATTGTTGCTAGTTTAGACCCAGTTGCCAATGATCAAGCATTCATCGATATGGTATGGAATTCAGATGATCCAGGTTCACATCTATTAAGAGAAAGAATAGATAGACAATTAGGACGTGAAATTCTTCCTTATGCTGAAAGCTTAGGACTTGGAACAAGAAATTATGAACTTATAAATATTGATTAAAAAATATAGTAAATTATTTACTATATTTTTTTACTTCATCTTTTGTTAAATTAGTTGATAAAATTGGATTATCTCCACTTCCTATATAATAATTATTATCTGTTAAATATATATAATAATCATATTCACATGAACTATTTTTTTGTTTAGCTACAACCTTAACATATGATTTATCTACATTATATTCTCCTCCAAATGGACTGATTTTATTATCGTTTATATTAGATAATATCTTACTTAAATAAATTATTGTTTCCTTTTTATTTTCATCAGTGCAAGAAGGAGCATAATTAAAATCTTTAGAACTTAACTCATCTTTTCTAACTAAAGATTTAGCATCAGTTATAAATGATTCAGCATTACTGACAAAGGTTAAAGAGTTTTTATTATCAATAGCACTGTTAGATAAAAATTTATTTGCCAATGTCATTATACCAAAAATTATTAATATTAAAACAATTATAACAGCAACTGTAATTTTAGCATTCTTTTTATTTTGCTTTTCTTCTTTCGTTTCTTCTTTTACTTTAGCTCTAAATCTATTATCTTCTTTATAATCATCTAAATTTACAACTTCTTGATTATTTATAGTAACTATATTAGTATTTTGTTCTGTTTGATTGTCATTTAGTATTGGTTGTCCAACCTTAGTATTATCACTTTGATTTATTGGTTGATTATTATTTAATATTTGATTATTCATATTATAGTTAACTGATTGATTGCTATTTGGTACTTGTTGAACTTGAGTATTAACATTTTGATTTACTTGTTGACCAATATCTGGAATTGAAGTCTGCATTTGACTATTAATATTTTGATTTATTGATTGATTATTATTTGGTGCTTGTTGAACTTGAGTATTAATACTTTGACTTACTTGTTGACTATTATTTGAAACTTGACTATTAGAATTATTATTACTTAAATCATTAAATTTAACATTATTATCATGATTTGGATTTAAAGAATTACCAAATTGTATTATTTCATCTTTATTCTGATTATCCATTTTAACACTCCCTATTCTATATTTATATTTAATCATACTTTATCAAAAAACTCAATAAAAAACTTCTATAATAGATTTTTTAATCTTATAGAAGCATCATAATATTCATTTTTACTATACAATTTATTTTCTGTTGCCTTTTTTACAGCATCTTTCATTGAACACTTTTCTTTTACAATTATATTTATTAAAATAGATTCAGGAGTTAATATATCTTCTTTCTTAATTTCTTTTTTATTTTTAGAAACAATTATTACATATTCTCCTAATTCATGATTTTCATTATCTTCTAATTCTTTTATAACATCTTTGGTATATCCATAATACTTTCTTTCAAATTTTTTAGTTAAATCATTTAATACAACTATATAAGGATTATTCATTACTTCATTAATATTTATTAAAGTTTCAATTATTCTTTTAGGAGATTCATAAAAAACAACTATTTCTATATCATTTTCATTTATTATTTTTAAATGATCTTGTTGACTATTCTTTTTTCTTTCTAAAAATCCATAAAAAGCAAAATTTGATATAGTAAGTCCTGAAACACTTAAAGCTGTAATTACAGCACTTGATCCTGGTATTCCATATATATCTATATTCTCATCAATACATTTTTTTACTAAAATACTGCCTGGATCAGAAATACATGGTGTTCCTGCATCAGTTATTAATGAAATATTTTTTCCTTCTTTTAAAATATTTATTATTTCCCTACTTCTTTCTTCTTCATTAAATTTATGATAAGAAACTAATTTATTTTTAATATTTAACATATTTAATAAATTACTAGAATTTCTAGTATCTTCACATAATATTATATCTGAACTTTTTAATAATTCTATTGCTCTTTTAGATATATCATCTTTATTTCCAATTGGAGTTGCTATTACATATAAATTTCCCATACAAACCTGCTTTCTTTTTTAAAATATTTTCGTGTCTTTATATAATATTTTAAATGTTTTTTTCTAAATATGCAATTTATTAAAAAAAAAAGATAATAATTTTACACTTTTTTACAATTATTATCTTTTTTATCTTTACACTCTTTTTACATCTAAATATACATCTATTCCATTTAAATTAGTAATTTCATCAACTGTTTTTTCAAATATTAATGAATCACATAAAGTTTCTTTTTTAATAAAATCAATGTAATCTTTTATTTTATCCATTAAATTATCTTCTGAATAATAATAAATATTTATTCTATCCATAATATTAAAATCTTTAGTCTTTCTTAAATTTTGAACTTTACTAACTAATTCACGAGCTACACCTTCTGATATTAATTCTTCTGTTAAAGTTGTATTTAATATAATAAATAAATTATTATTAATTCCTGTATTATATCCAGCTTTCGAATTTACTCTTATATCTAACATTTCTTTATCTAAATCATATTCAGTTTCATTTAAAGTTATTTTTAATACTTCACCATTTTCTAATTTATTAATATCTTCTTTACTTATTTTAGATAAATATTCTGATAATGCTTTAACATTAGAACCAAATAATTTTCCACATACTTTAAAATTAGGTTTAATTTCATAATTAATATATGAGTCTAAATCAGATTCAAATTTAATTTCTTTTACATTTAATTCTTCTTCAATTAAACTTGTTAAATCACCTATTATTTTCTTTAATTTTTTATCTAAAATAACTTCTTTAATAGGTTGACGAACTTTAATCTTTACTTCTTCTCTAACCTTTCTTCCCATAGAAATTAAATCACGAACTGTATCCATTTTTTCTTCTAATTTTAAATTAATTAATTTTTCATTATACTTAGGGAAATTACTTAAATGAACACTTTCTTCATCTGTTAACTTAGTATACAAGTTTTCTGATGTAAATGGAACTATAGGTGCAATCATTTTGGATAATCCAACTAATACATCATATGTTGTTTTATAAACAGCTTTTTTACTATTATCTAGTTCACTTGCCCAAAAACGATCACGATTACGTCTAATATACCAATTTGATAAATCATCAGAGACAAAAGTAACAAGTGCACGAACAACTTTATTTAAATCATATTCATCGTAACTTTCAGTAACATATTTTAATAATTTATTATATTTAGATAATAACCATTTATCAATTTCTTCAAGTTCTTCATATTTTACTTCATAATTTCTTGGATCAACATTATCAATGTTAGCATATGTTTCAAAGAATGTATAAGTATTAAGAAGCGGATTAAAGAATTTAGAATGAACTTCTTTTAAACCTTCTTCATCAAATTTTAAAGGTGTCCAAACTGGACTTACATATGGTAAATAAAATCTAACTGTATCTGCTCCATATTTTTCAATTGTTGTAAATGGTTCAACAATATTACCTTTGGATTTACTCATTTTCTTTCCTTCTTTATCAAGAAGTAAATCATTAACTAAGACGTTTTTATAAGGAGATACTCCTTTTAAGAATACTGATATAACTAACAATGAATAGAACCATCCTCTTGTTTGATCAATTCCTTCTGATATAAAATCAGCTGGAAATTGAGATTCCCATAATTCCTTATTTTCAAATGGATAATGATATTGTGCAAATGGCATAGAACCTGAATCAAACCAACAATCAATAACATCGCGTACTCTATTCATAGTTTTTCCACATTTAGGACATTTAATATGAACATCATCTACATATGGTCTATGAAGTTCTATTGTTTCATCAATATCTTCTATGGCTAGTTCTGCAAGTTCTTTACGAGATCCAACCATGTAATCACATCCACATTCACATCTCCATAAAGGAAGTGGTGTTCCCCAATAACGACTTCGAGAAATTGCCCAATCATTTAAATTTTCGAGCCAATTTCCAAATCTTTTTTCTCCTACATATGATGGATACCAATTTACTTTTTTATTAGCTTCAATTATTTTATCCTTTAATTTTGTTACTTCTAAATAAAAACTTGGTTTTGAATAATATAAAAGTGGTGTTCCACATCTCCAACAATGTGGATAATTATGTTTAACCTTTTGTTTTTTAAATAATTTATCATTTTCTTTTAAATATTTAATAACTTCAAGATCAGCATCAAATACATTTATACCTTTCCAAATACCGTCAGTATACTTTCCATCTTCTCCAACAGGATTTAAATAAGGTAAATTATATTTCTTTCCAACTTTCGAATCATCTTCTCCAAATGCAGGAGCAATATGGACAATTCCTGTTCCATCTGTCATAGTTACATAATTATCACATGTTACAAAGAAAGCCTTTTTGTTAACTTCTAAACTTGGAATTAATTGTTCATACTCCATATATTCAAGATCAGTTCCTTTATATTCTTCAAGAACTTTATATTCTTCACCTAATACTTGATTACAAAGTGCTTTTGCTAAAATAAATTTATATCCTTTACTTTCAACCATAACATAATCTTCATCCGGATTAACACATAAAGCAACATTTGATATCAATGTCCAAGGAGTTGTTGTCCAAACAAGAAAATATACATCTTCATCTTTTTTCTTAAATGGAACAATAACGGTATTAGCATCTATTTCTTTATATCCTTGAGCAACTTCATGAGACGCTAAACCTGTTCCACATCTTGTACAAAATGGAACAATTTTAACGCCTTCATAAAATAATCCTTCATCAAAAAATTTCTTTAAAATATACCATTCCGTTTCAATATAATTATTATCATATGTAACATATGGATGTTTTAAATCAATAAATTGTCCCATCTTAGTTGTTAAATCAGAAAATGCTTTTTCATTTTTCCAAACTATTTCACGACATTTTTCATTAAATTCTTTAATACCATATTTTTCAATATCATTTTTATTTGTAAAGCCTAATGTTTTTTCAACTTCAACTTCAACAGGCAATCCATGAGTATCCCATCCTACTTTTCTTAAAACTTTATTTCCTTGCATAGTTTTATATTTACAAAAACTATCTTTTAAAAACTTTGCAACCATATGATGTAGTCCTGGAAATCCATTAGCAGTAGCTGGTCCATCATAGAAAACAAAAGTATCTTTTTTATTTTCTAATGATTTTGACAAAATATCCATTTGTTCCCATTTTTTAGAAATTTGACTTTCTACTATACTTGTTTTTTCTTCACTTAATTTTTTAAACATAAATCCTCCTTTAATATAAAAACACGATATTTCAAAGGACGAAATACCGTGTTACCACCTTAATTCAGTTTAATAAACTCTTATTAATTATAACGCATTACCGTATTTATCTTATCCATAAATAGCACTTGAAAGTGATCTAAATATATTTGTTTTATTTACTCTCACCAAAACGTAAACTCTCTTAAAAACTCTTATATTTCGTCTTTCGCACTTGCTTACGAAGTAAATAATATCAAATAAATTCCTTAAAATCAAGTTTTTTTGTTATTTTTTTTATATTGTTGATGAATTATCAGAATTTGTTTGTTCATTTGTTACTTCTGGATTAACTATTTGAGGTGTTGGTTCAACAGCAGGTTCAGGTGTAACTGGTGTTACTTCTACAGGTGCAACTGTTGGTTCTAATTGAACAGGTGTTGGTTCAACAACTGGTTCACTTGTAACTGGTGTTGCTTCTACAGGTGCAACTATTGGTTCTGGTTGAACAGGTGCAGTTTCAACAACTGGTTCACTTGTAACTGGTGTTGTTTCTACAGGTGCAACTGTTGATTCTGGTTGAACTGATGCAGTTTCAACAACTGTTCCTGTTGCTACATTTTGAGAAGTAGTTACTGATTCTTTGTTATTTTTTGATTTTTTATTAGCAGCATTAGCCTTAACATATAAAATAATAACAACTATTACAGCTAATAAAAACACAACTCCTGCTCCTATTATTACAGGCATATTTGCTTTATTAAAGAACCTTGCCATAAATTCATTATTACTACTACTACTATTATTATTTGAAGTAGTTGTATCAGCAGTTGTTGTTGAATTTCCAGTATTCTCTAATTCAAATACAAACTGAATATCTTGTTCATTTGTACCTAATTTCCATGTTAATTCTTTACCATCTTCACTTTTTTCTGTAGCATTATTACTAATTGCAGCTTCTGGTAATTTAACAATAAATTTCAAATCTAATGATGATGTTAAAGTATCTCCTAATTTTGATAAATCTGTTGTTTCCTCATCTGTAGTTGTTGTTGAATCATTTTCTTTTGATTCATCAGCATCATCATTAGCATCAGACGAATCAAATTTAAAATTTGCATAATAGGTATTTTTATTTGTTCCTTTTACAACCTTAAATAATTTACTTTCAGTTGTTTCTTCAAACATATTAGATAAACTATATTCAGTATCTAAATTTGAACTTATATCATCAATATTTGGATACTCCTTAGAAATAGTAAAACCAGTATTTTTGTCATCCTTATAATCTGTAAAAGTAAATCCTTGATTAATAAGTGATTGTTTATCTTCCTCACTCATAATAGCATTATCTTTATCGTCACTCATTTCAAGAATACTATTATCCATGGCATAGATAATTGAAAAAGTCATGGACTTGTCTTTTCTTATTTCCATTGTTGCATTATATTTAATACATCCAGTTAAAGAACATATCATTACAACTAATGCAAATAAACTAAAAATTTTCTTTTTCATTTTCCTCCTCCTTTTTATCAATCAAAACCCTCTTACTTCACCTATTATATTAATAATATTATCACATATTTATTAAAAAAAAAAGAGAAATTAAAAATTTTTTTAATTTCTATATTCAAAAGAAAAATCTAATATTTTAACAATATCTCCTTCTTTAATTCCCATCTTCTCAAGTTCATCATCTACACCTAATTTTTTTATTTGATATAAAAATCTTTCTATACCCTCACTTGATTGAAAATTGGCCATTTTAAACATTTTTTCTATTTTGTTACCTTTAATAATATATTCATCATTAACTTTTTCAATTGTAAATGGTTTTTCTTCTTCATATTTATATAAAACATGAGATAAATATTCACTTTCTTCATATAAAGGAGAATCCACTGTTTCTTCTACTAAATCAGCAAGTTTCATTAAAACAGGCTCTAATCCATCATTTTCAATTGCTTTAATAGGATAAATATCTAACTTTACCTTCTTTTTAAATTCTTTTAAATTTTCTTCACTCTTAGGCATATCCATTTTATTAGCAATAATAATCATAGGTTTCTTAATTAGTTTCTTACTGAAATTTTCTAACTCTTTATTAATTAAAACAAAGTCTTCATAAGGATCTCTATTTTCTATTCCAGACATATCTATAACATGCGCTATTACTTTAGTTCTTTCGATATGTCTTAAAAATTTATCCCCTAGTCCTGCTCCATTACTTGCTCCTTCAATAAGTCCTGGTAAATCAGCCATAACAAAACTACGATTATCTTTGGTTTTAACAACACCTAAATTTGGAAATAAGGTCGTAAAATGATAATCTGCTATTTTTGGCTTAGCTTTTGATACTTTAGAAAGAATAGTACTTTTACCAACACTTGGAAGTCCAACTAAACCAACATCTGCTAACATTTTTAATTCTATTTTTAAGACTTTTTCTTCACCCGGTTCTCCATTTTCAGAAAAATTAGGAGCAGGATTTGAAAGTGTTTTAAAATGAGTATTACCATATCCTCCTCTTCCACCTTTAGCAACTATAAATTCAGCATTTTTTTCTTTTAAATCAGCAATTACTAAATTGGTTTCGTAATCAGAGATAACCGTTCCTTGTGGTACTTTAATAATAATATCATCTGCATCTTTACCATTCATATTCTTTCCAGTACCATTTTCTCCCTTTTTACCTTTAATAACTTTCATATAACGAAGATCAATTAAAGTATGAAGTCCTGTATCAACCTTAAAAATAATATCAGAGCCATGTCCTCCATCTCCTCCAAAAGGTCCTCCCATAGCAACATATTTTTCACGACGAAAAGCAGTACATCCATCTCCACCATTACCAGCTATAACAGTTAATTTTACTTCATCAATAAACATAGAAATCACTTCCCTTTTTATATAATAAAACTCACAACTTGTGTGAGTGTTTTACTATCTGGGGTGGAATAAGGGGATCGAACCCTTGCATACTAGAGCCACAATCTAGCGTGTTAACCACTTCACCAATTCCACCAAAACATAGATATATTATCATATTTTTTTATATCTTGCAACTTTTTCTTGAAAAAAATTTATTTTTATTCATAAATTACCAAAAATATGATATGCTTTTATAGTTAGGAGAATAAAATGAAACTAGGTATAATTGGAACAGGAGCATATGCAATTGCTTTAACTTCTCTATTAGAAGAAAAAAACTTTTCCACAATAATGTGGACAAAATTAGAAAATGAATATAATGAATTAACAAATAATCATACTAATCTATCTATTATTGATTATAAACTTAAAAGCAATATCTCTTTTACAATGAGTTTAGAAAATCTTTCTAATGAATCAAGAGCAATTATTATAGCAATACCAGCAAAATTTTTAAAAGATACAATCAAAAAATTAAAACCAGTTTATTATAATCAACCTATATTAATAGCCACAAAAGGTATGGTTAAAGAAAATAATTTATTAATACATGAATATTTACAAAATGAATTAAATACTAATAATATAGCTTGTATATCAGGTCCATCATTTGCAAAAGATATTATTTTAAAACAACCAATTGGTTTAACAATAGGATCTAATGATTTAAATACTTTAAACTATTTTTACAATATATTTAGTAATATATCAAATTTATCAATAGAAAAAGTAAATGATATAATTAGTATAGAATTATTTGGTATATTTAAAAATATAATAGCTATTGGATCAGGTATATTAAATGGAATGAATATAAACCCATCTACCGTAACTAAATTTTTATATGATGCTAGTTTAGATATTAAAGATATAATAAAAAAATTAGATAAAGATATAAATACATTTTATACATATGCAGGATTTGGAGATTATCTATTAACAACAACTAGCAATGAAAGTAGAAATTATACATTTGGATATTTAATTGGTAAAAATGAAAATTATGATGATTATAAAAACAAAACTACCATAGAAGGACTTGATAATTTAGATACAATAATTAATTATTTAAATTTTAAAAATATTAAATTTAATTTATTAAATTTACTAAATGATATTATAAATAAAAAACAAAATAAAGAAGAATTAATAAACTACTTGAAAAATAAGGAATAATTAAAATTATTCTTTTTTTTCGACATTTCTTATAACAATTATATTAATTAACTATATTAATTTAAAAACAAAAAAAGTAAGAATTAATCTTACTTTACATCAATAGTTTTCTTTTTTTATTTCAAAATAACTTTGAGGATGTGCACATACAGGACATACTTTAGGAGGTTCTTTTCCTATTACAATATGTCCACAGTTACGACATTGCCAAATTGTATCTCCATCTCTTGAGAATACTAATCCATTTTCAACATTACTAATTAATTTACGATATCTTTCTTCATGCATTTTTTCTATTTCTGCAACTCCTCTAAATTTCTTAGCTAATGCCTTAAATCCCTCTTCTTCAGCAACACGAGCAAATTCATCATACATATCTGTCCATTCATAATTTTCTCCATCAGCTGCATCATTTAAATTATCAAGTGTTCCTGGAACTTCTCCTCCATGTAATTCTTTAAACCACATTTTAGCATGTTCTTTTTCTTGATTAGCTGTTTCTTCAAATATAGCAGCTATTTGTTCATATCCATCCTTCTTTGCTTTACTAGCATAATAAGTATACTTATTTCTTGCTTGAGATTCACCAGCAAAAGCAGTCATTAAATTTTGATAAGTTTTACTATCCTTTAATTCCATATTTACCTCCTTGAATTAAATCATTTTTAGTATAACAAAAATAATGAAAAAAACAAAGTGATTTTTAAACTTATTTTTATATTTAACATATAATACCTTGATTGGAGGATAAATGAAAAAGAAATTAATAATTGGAATTTCCTTTATTGTTATATTTATTATTATTTCAAGTGTATTATTTAACAAAGTAAATGATAAAAAATTAACAAAAGTTAAAGTTGCAGAAGTTGCTCATAGTATTTTTTATGCACCTCAGTATGTTGCTCTTCATAATAATTATTTTAAAGATCTAGGATTAGACGTAGAAATATCACTTGCAGCAGGTGCTGATAAAGTTACCGCTGCTGTATTATCAGGTGATGTTGATATTGGTTTTTCTGGATCTGAAGCAACTATCTATGTATATAACGGAGGAGAAAAAGATTATTTAAAAACATTTGCACAATTAACTCAAAAAGATGGAAGTTTCATTGTTTCAAGAAAAGAAATTAAAGATTTTAAATTAAGTGATTTAAAAGGAAAATATTATATAGCTGGAAGACAAGGCGGTATGCCTGAAATGACACTTGAATATATATTAACAAATAATGGTATTAATCCTAAAACTGATGTTACTTTAGATACAAGTGTAGCTTTCTCAGCAATGCAAGGAGCATTTATTGGTGGAACTGGAGACTTTGTTTCCTTATTTGAACCAAATGCAACACTTGTTGAACAACAAGGATATGGATATATTGTTGCAAGTCTTGGAGAACTTGGTGGTGTTGTTCCATATACTGCTTATAATGCTAAAACATCTTATATAGAAAAAAACAAAGATATTATAGAAAAATTTACTAAAGCAATTCAAAAAGGACTTGACTATGTTAATAATCATACAAGTAAAGAAATAGCTAATATAATAAAAGATGAATTTCCAGATACTAATATTAAAGATTTAGAAACTGTTATAGAAAATTATAAAAAAGTTAATACATGGCCAAATACTACTGAATTTACAAAGGAATCATTTAATCATTTACAAGACATAATGATAAACGCTGGAGAACTTAAAGATAAAGTTAACTATGAAGATTTAGTTTATGTAAAATAAAAATGTATGAGTATTTCATACATTTTTTTATTATTCACTTATAGATATTCCTAATTCTTTTAGTTGTTTAGAATCAACAACTGATGGACAATCACACATTAAATCAGTTGCAGATGCTGTTTTAGGAAATGCTATAACATCACGAATATTATCTGTTCCACTTAATATCATTGTTAAACGATCAAGTCCTAAAGCAAATCCACCATGAGGAGGACATCCATATTTTAAAGCTTCAACAAACCATCCAAATTTTTCTTCTATATCTTTTTCCGTTAATTCTAATGCTTCAAACATTTTTGTTTGAACATCCTCATCATGTATACGAATAGATCCTCCACCTACTTCATATCCATTTATAACAATATCATATGCTTTGCTATAACAATTTGCTTTATCAGTTAATAATTTATCAACATCAGAGTCTTTAGGTGCTGTAAACGGATGATGACAAGCCATAAATCTATTTTCTTCATCACTCCATTCAAAAGATGGAAAATCAGTAACCCATAATAATTTATAATCATTTTCTTTAATTAAATTTAAGTCACGTGCTAATTTGCATCTTAAAGCACCAAGTGAAGTTTTAACAACTTTTTTCTCTCCACTTATAATTAATACTAAATCATTATTTTCAACATTTAAAATATTCTTAAGATCATTTATTTCTTTTTCACTCACTACTTTAACAATAGATCCTGTTACTTCATCATTATATTTTATATATGCAAGTCCTGATGCTTTATATGTTTTAACAAATTCAGTTAATTTATCTAAATCTTTACGAGAATATTTATCACTTGCATTTTTAACAACAATAGCATTTATTATTCCATTTTCATTAAAAACATTTTTAAATACCGTAAATTCAGTTTCTTTAAAACAATCTGTAATATCTTGTATTTCCATACCAAATCTTAAATCTGGTTTATCACTTCCATATTTATCCATTGCATCATCATATTTCATTCTCATAAGCGGTAAAGTAATATCCATACCTTTAACTTCTTTAAAAACATCAGCAACTAATTTTTCTCCAACTTCCATAACATCATCTTCATTTACAAATGACATTTCAACATCAATTTGAGAAAATTCAGGTTGTCTATCTGCTCTTAAATCTTCATCTCTAAAACATTTAGCTATTTGGAAATATCTTTCAAATCCTGATACCATCAATAATTGTTTATACAATTGAGGAGATTGAGGTAATGCATAAAACTTTCCTTTATTAACACGACTAGGTACTAAATAATCTCTTGCTCCTTCAGGAGTTGATCTACATAAAACAGGTGTTTCAACTTCAACAAAATCTAAATTATTTAAAAATTTACGAATAGCAAAAGTAATATTATTTCTAACAATTAAATTATTTTTTAAAGTTTCTCTTCTTAAATCTAAATAACGATATTTAAGTCTTGTATCTTCTAAAGCTGTAGTATCATCAGTTATTTGAAAAGGAATTTCTTTTGATTTATTAATAAGAATTAAATTACTTACTTCTATTTCTATTTCACCAGTTGCAAGATTCATATTTTTATTTTCTCTTTCAACTATTTTTCCAATTACTTTAATAACATATTCACTTTTTAAACTATTAGCAAGTTCATAACAAGAGTTTTCTGGTCTAACAACTGCTTGAATAATCCCCATTCTATTTCTAATATCAATGAATACTAATCCTCCAAGTTTACGAGATTTAGCAACCCATCCATTTATTTCTACTTTTTCTCCAACATTATTAATATTATAACTTTTATATTTTTCCATAATACTTCACCTTTTCTTTTTCCCATTTATTTTAAAAAATTATGTATTATTTGTCAACTATTTATTATTCATTAAATTCACTTTCTAATTTTTTAATACTTTCTATATCGATTTTATTATTATCATACTTTATAAATATTTTTACATCTTTTTTATTTATATAATCATAATCAAAATCTGTTCCAACACTTTCTATTCCATCTGTTTCAAATAATTTATCTATATTTATTTTTAAACAATATTCACAACAAAGATCATTAATAATCATTTCATAATCTAATAATTTATTTTTACTATGTTTATCAAATCCAATTAAAGAAGGAAATTTAACAACATCTAAAAACAATTCAACTTCCATAAGAATTAATTTAATACTAATATTATTATATTTAATATAGATTTCTCCTGTATCAAGATTAATTTTAATATCTTCTATTCCATTTATTTTTAATAAATAATCTTTTATTTCTTTATCTATTAAACAATCATATTTTAAAGTTAATTCCATATTACTTTACCAATCCTTTATAATATTTCCAAGCAAGTATTCTTAATACCCTTTTATTAATTATATTTTCTGACAACTTTTTATTATTTATTGCATCTTTTATTTCTTTGATACTCGATTTATAATCACTTACAATTAATAAATCATTTCCTGAATTAATAGCATTTACAACTGCTCCATCTTTATAATGATCTTCTATTGCTCCCATGGATAAATCATCTGTTATAACAACACCTGTAAATTTTAAATCATCACGAAGTAAATTGTGAATACCAATTGATATACTAGCAGGATTATCTTTATCAATACTAGATACAATATTATGACTTACTAAAACAGATTCAGCTCCTGCTTTAATACCAGCATCAAATGGAGGTAAATCAATATTTTTAATACTTTCTAAATTTCTAGTATCTAAACTCAATCCTATATGAGTATCAGCATTATTACCATATCCAGGAAAATGTTTTAAACAATAACTTACTTTACTATCTTTACTTGTTTCAATAACTAATTTAGAAAACTCTGATGTTATTTCACTGTTCTCTCCTAAACTTCTTTTATACATATAATCATTTTCATTTGTAGATACATCAACAACCGGAGCTAAATTTACATTAATTCCAAGACTTTCTAATATTTTATTTTTAGAAATAGTATCATCTTTTATTTTATCAAGTCCACCTTCTAAATATAAAACTCTAGGAGATTTAAAAGGTTCTTTAACTAAATTACTATTACTACTAATTCTAGTAACAATTCCTCCTTCTTCATCAGCTCCTATTAAAAGAGGAATTTTGCTATTATCTTGATAAGATTTAATCATTTTAATAACTTCATCTTTAGTTTTCTTAGTAAAATCTCTTTTAAATAATAAATAACCTCCAAATTTATATTCTTTTAAATCCTTAATTTGATTAACATCACTTACTCTAGCAAATAATAATTGCCCTATTTTTTCATCAATAGACATTTTCTTTAATAATTCAAATGCATTATTATAATAATCTTTAAATATAGCATCATTTTCTAATAAATTAAGATCAAATGATTTAATATTATCTATTTTTTTAATATTATCTTTATTAAAATTATCCAAATATGCAATATTTAAAATATCTCCAACATTATATTTATCATTTAAATCTAATTCTAATATTATATTATCATTACATTCAATTAAATTTGATTTAATAACAATACACCTTTTAGATAAATAATTATCACTTATATCTTTAAAACTATTATTATTTGAGTTCATATTCTTATATAAATATAATCCTCCTAAACCTATTAATATAATTAAAACTATTACTATTATTTTTCTCATATATCATCACTTCTTAATTATAAAATAAAAACAAAAAAAAGAAAAGCAAAATAAATGCTTTTCTATACCAATGAACAAAATATAATTAACCGTTTTAAAATATTATAATCAATTTTTTTTAAATCATATTTATATTCATCATTTATAACTAAGGTAGGAGTTTGTAGTACTTTATATTTTCTAATATCATTTTTATCATTAGTTTCAGATATATTAATATCCATTTTTTCACATCTTGCAATCTTATCAAGTTCTTTTTTGACTTTCTTTATATTGGCAAAGTCATCACCAATTATTTTAATTTCGATTTTTTACCTCCTTTCATGATATAAGTATATATCTTTAATATGACTAATATATGAAAGAAATATGAAGTTTTTGTGAACTTTATTTAAGAACTAATTCTTCATTATCTAATAAACTATTAATTATATTTTTAAATAAAGATTTATCATGAATTTCATTAATAGATGTTATTCTTTTACCAGAATCTTTAGAACTACTTCCAGCATGAAATATATGCTCATTATCTAATTTATAATCAACAATAAT